>NZ_CACSIG010000004.1:0-13384 GCF_902705815.1 Alteromonas infernus | reverse complement strand
TTCTTTCAACCTGACGGGTTTGCCAGCTTCGCTGGGCAAACAAAAAAAGCGCTTCATACTGAAGCGCTTTCTACTATGCTAGCGTTTTACACTGCTAACGTTTTGTAGCTTATAAATTAAACCGCTGCGCACACGCGCGTGCCTTGGTCGATGGCCCGTTTTGCATCAAGCTCTAACGCTTCGTCGGCACCGCCAATCAGGTGATATGGCATGTTTAAGCCTTCAACGATATCACGCATCGGCTCTTGTCCTGCGCAGATGATGATGTTGTCTACCGGCAATACTTGGCTATTGCCCTCTACCGTAATGTGTAGCCCTTCATCATCAATTTTGTCATAGCTTACGCCCGGGATCATGGTCACGCCTTTGGCTAGCAAGCCTACGCGGTGCGCCCATCCCGTTGTTTTGCCTAAACCCGCGCCAACTTTTGTGGTCTTGCGCTGAAGGAGGAAAATTTCTCTTGGCGACGGTTCTGGCTGCGGCTTAACCCCTTCAATACCTGCGCGGGCCGAGAAGGTCATATCAATACCCCACTCTTTCATAAACGCAGGAATGTCTTGGCTTGGCGTTTCCTTACCATGAGACAGGTATTCAGCCGTATCAAAACCAATGCCGCCAGCACCGATAATGGCAACTTTATTGCCAACAGGTTTCTTTTCTTTTAACACTTCGATGTAGGTCAGTACTTTCTCATGCTCAATACCTTCAATCGCTGGCGTGCGTGGTTTAATACCCGTGGCAATCATCACTTCATCGAAACCTTCATCGTTTAGCGCAGCCGCATCAACATAAGTATTCAACTTAAGCGTAATGTTTTTATGAAGCTCAATTTGACGCTTAAAATAACGTAGCGTCTCGTAAAACTCTTCTTTGCCCGGAATTTGTTTTGCAATATTAAATTGGCCACCAATTTCGCTAGACGCATCGTAAATCACAACGTCGTGACCGCGCTCGGCAGACGTCACTGCCGCGGCTAATCCTGCTGGGCCTGCGCCCACTACCGCAACACGCTTTTTCGTCTCAGCAGGCTTTACGTTAATTTCCAGCTCGTGACAGGCGCGGGGGTTTACCAAACAGCTAGTCATTTTACCGTTAAATACGTGGTCAAGGCAGGCTTGGTTACAGCCAATACACGTGTTGATTTCATCGGCTTTATTTTGCTGCGCTTTGCGCACAAAGTCAGGGTCAGCCAAGAACGGACGGGCCATAGACACCATATCAGCATCACCACGAGACAGCACTTCTTCAGCCACTTCAGGCGTGTTAATACGGTTTGACGTAATAACCGGAATTGAAAGCGCTTCGCGAAATTTAGCGGTAACCCACGTAAATGCCGCACGAGGTACTTTGGTGGCAATGGTTGGAATACGCGCTTCGTGCCAACCAATACCGGTATTAATGATAGTTGCACCTGCTTTTTCTATTTCTTTACCAAGCTGTACTACTTCTTCGTAAGTAGAACCACCTTCAACAAGGTCAAGCATCGACAAGCGGTAGATAATGATGAAGTGCTTACCTACAGCCTCGCGCACGCGGCGCACGACTTCAATAGGCAAGCGGATGCGGTTTTCATATTCGCCGCCCCACTCATCGTCACGGTGATTTGTGCGTTTTGCAATAAACTGATTAAGGAAATAGCCCTCAGACCCCATGATTTCAACGCCATCGTATCCCGCGCGCTGAGCTTGGGTCGCTGCAGTAATGAAATCTTCAACCTGCTTTTCAATCTCTTCAGCCTCAAGTGCTTTAGGCTTAAACGGGTTAATAGGCGCTTGTACTGCAGAAGGTGCCACAAGCTTAGGGCTATACGCATAGCGACCCGTATGCAGAATTTGCATACAAATTTTGCCACCAGCAATGTGCACTGCATCTGTCACTTCTTTATGGTTTTTAACCGCTTCGTCGGTGTCTAAACGAAACGTTGACGGATGCGTAGCGCCTTCTTCATTTGGCCCAATACCACCGGTGACGATGAGACCTACGCCGCCTCTGGCACGTTCGCTATAAAAGGCCGCCATACGTTTGTGGCCGTCGGGTAACTCTTCTAACCCCGTGTGCATAGAGCCCATCAGAACGCGGTTTTTAAGAGTAGTAAAACCTAAATCTAACGGGCGAAATAAATGAGGGTAAACGGGATGATCGGTAACGGTCTGATTCATGATACATTCCTGAAAGTCGTTTTGGCTTGGTAAAAGCCGTTAAAAAGCCTGTTTAAATATTTTTATCTAATGCGCTCTTTCTCTGAAGGCGCGTTATGATTTCACTAATTACATACAATACGTGTGTAGGTTTGAGTTGCGCACCAGCGTTCACCTTCCCTTATAGTAAAAAGGCGACCATCGGCTACCACCGTTGCGCAGTTAGCGCGCTTTCAAACCTAAACCTATGAATTCAGTTTTTTTGATAGCGGGATGCAATGGCGGGTACTCCGGCAACGTTTTTGTTTTCTGTGCTTCCATAGCTTTAAACACATCTTCCATTTGGAACATTCCCGCTTGCCATGTGGCCATGTACGTTAAGCTTTCAGCTACCGTATGTTCGACTGCGTAATTAATCATCGTCTTGGTGCCTGAAACCGCTAGTGGCGAATTCATCGCAATCTGCTGAGCTAATTTCATTACGGCTTCTAGCATTGAAGCCTGGTCGTCAAAAACTTTATTTACAAAACCGAGTTGCTGCGCTTCTGCGGCACCAAAGTTACGCCCGGTGTAAGCCAGTTCTTTCACAACACCAATAGGAATAAGCTTAGGCAGTCGCTGAAGGGTGCCTACGTCTGCCGTCATGCCTAACTGGGTTTCTTTTATGGTGAAAAAAGCATCTTGAGTGCAATAACGCATGTCGCACGCACTAAGCAAATCTACCGCACCACCGATAGCCCCACCTTGAACCGCCCCAATAACCGGCATACGTGCCTGTTCAATGGCGGTAAAGCTATCTTGTAGCAGCATAACCATACGGCGCATGCGTTCTGCTCTGCGCGATGGGTCGCCTTTAAAATCTTCTTTCATGTTCAGGAACACCGATAAATCCATACCGGCAGAGAAATGCTTTCCTGTAGATGAAATAACAATAACGCGGGCATTGGCTTCATCATCTATTTCACGAATAGCCGCTGGCAGCTCTGTCCAAAATTCAGGGATCATGCTGTTCATTGCATCTGGGCGGTTAAGTACTACGTGGGCAATATGGCCCTCTTGTTTTATTTCTAATGTAGAGTACTTCATGGTTTGCGCTGTCTCCTTGGGCTGTTCCTGTTAACAAATTTGCAAACTAGACAGCGTCAAGATAAAAGGCTATGTTGACACTGTCAAGATAAAACGTTATCTATTCGGCTTAATTTGAAAACGGACACATTTGATATATGGCTAATGCAGTACAAAGCTATCATCACGGCGATTTGCGAAGTGCGCTGTTAGAAGCCGCCACGGCGCGGTTATCTCAGCACGGTGTTGATAGTTTATCCCTTCGAAAACTGGCAGAAGACGCCGGAGTCTCGCGAACTGCACCCTATCATCATTTTAAAGATAAAAGCGCCTTGTTAAGCGCCATCGCGGCAAAAGGGTTTAGCGACTGGCATTCAACGGCCAAGCGTATATTTGAGCAAGAAGACAAAACACCGCAAGCGCGTTTTCGTGAGTTTGTTCACGAGTACATCGGCTACGCCGCCGACAACCCCGAAATGTATGAACTCATGTTTGGTCGCACTATTTGGCAGAACCAAGCTGCGACAAGCGACCTTAAAGAAGTGGCGTTTCCGTGTTTTCAGTTTCAGGTAACTATGACACGCTATTGGCAAGAAAAAGGCTTGCTGCCAAATAATCAAAATGCTCTTCGTTTAGCCCAGGTTACGTGGGGCACGTTACATGGTATTGCCAGACTGTTGATAGACGGTATTTATGCCGACAGCAGCCACATCGAAGAAATGTGCGACTGTGCTGCCGACCTTTTTATGCAAAAAACTAATTAGCTTTACGCCGACTCCGCATTTCCAATAGAAACGGGCTGGCCCTCGTGCGCCGCTTTAATAAATTCCGCAGCGCGCTCTGCAATCATAACGGTAGGTGCGTTGGTGTTGCCGCCGATTAAGCTTGGCATTACCGAGGCATCCACAACCCTTAAACCGGCCACACCGCGAACCCGTAACTGATTATCCACTACCGCCATTTCGTCGTCATCGCTGCCCATTTTGCAGGTACCGATAGGATGATAGATGGTCTCGGCTCGCTCTCTTAAAAACTCTAGAATTTCGTCATCGGATTGCGCTTCCTCTCCCGGATACAGTTCGCTTCCTTGGAACCTATCAAAGTCGGGGGCGGAAAGTAGTTTTCGTGCTATACGCACGCCTTCAATCATTACTTGTTGATCTTCAGCGGCGGATAAATAGTTTGGATCGATAAGCGCTTGATCAGCCGGGTGATTACTTTGAAGCGATATAGTACCGCGACTTTTTGGGTACAAACAGCATACGTGCAGCCCATAGCCGTAACCAAAAGCCAGTTGCCTACCATGGTCGTTCAATATCGCCGGTAAAAAGTGAAATTGAATATCTGGCCCCTGCGAGGCTAAACTTGAACTAACAAAACCGCCTGCTTCTGCGATATTCGATGAAAAGATGCCATTTCGTTTGAACGCATAGTCGGCAGTGGCTTTCACATAAGAGGGTAACGCGCCAAGTGCCACCGCATAGCCTTCTCTGGCCTTACAGGTATATTGAACAATCGCATCTAAATGGTCTTGTAAGTTTTGCCCCACGCCCGGCAAATCTTGGTGTACAAAAATGCCTTTATCTTCTAGCTCATTTCTTGGGCCGATACCCGATAGCATCAGAAGTTGTGGTGAATTAATCGCACCGCCGCATAGGATGACTTCGCTTTTAGCAAAATAGCGACTTACCGCGCCTTTTTCTCGCACCTGAACACCAATGGCCCGCCCTTCTTTTAGCAGCACTTTTTCTGCTGCGACCTTGGTAAGCACGGTTAAATTATTGCGATGCTTAGCTTGGGTTAAGTACCCTTTCGCGGTTGAGCAGCGCTGACCGTTAGCTTGAGTGACGTGATAGAAGCCGATCCCTTCGCGGTCGTCGCGGTTAAAGTCAGTAAGCTGTTTATAGCCAGCAAACGAAGCGGAATTTTTGAAGGTTTCAGACAAAACGCTAGTATGACGCAGCTTACTCACGTTTAGCGGTCCACCAGTTCCATGAAATTCATCCGCCCCTTCTTCAAAGTTTTCTGAACGTTTGAAGTAGGGTAATACGTCATCGAAAGACCAACCTTCAGCGCCCTCTTCACTTGCCCAGCGGTCGTAGTCTTCTTTTTGCCCTCGAATATAACACATGGCATTCACTGAACTACTGCCGCCCAACGTTTTGCCGCGAGGCCAGAATAACTCTCGGTCGTACAACTCTTTTTGCGGGGCGGTGTGGTACCCCCAGCCAATACCTTCAAAGCGACTAAGTATCGATAAGCCAAACGGTATGTGTATAAGTGGGTTAGTATCTTTCGAGCCAGCCTCCAGTAGCAAAATATCCAGCGCAGGGTTTTCAGACAAACGCGTGGCAAGCACCGCACCTGCTGAGCCGCCACCAATAATGATGTAATCGTATTTGCTGAGTACTTCGCTCATTTCGCCAGCTCCTTAAGCCGAAACCAAATAAATGTTAATAAAACGTTGTGGTATGACCAGATTAGCAAACATTGTTTCATCAAGAAAAGATTTAAATGGTAAGATTTAAAAAATCTAACAATCCTGATAACTTAAGTAGAAAATCGGTATCTACACTACGTTAAACTGTCTAGTTACAAGCCACTGCCTAGCAAAATTAGGCTAAGAATACACCTTGACCAATAACTTATCGTTTAAAGACAAATGCAAAGTATACCTAGCACAATGGCTTGTGAAACTGGGCAAGCTTACCCACGACGATTTTACTAAAGCTGAGCTTAACGCCCTTGTAAAAGATAGCTTTCCCTATACCTTTGTTTTCGAAATCCCTATCGGGGCCGGCACCGTATCCGTCCTTGAAGGCAAGGTGACGCTAGACAATGAAAGCAATCGAATTGGGCTGCAGTGCTTGTCAGCGGTAAAAATTGACGTAGCCGCTACCACTATTTATCGCGCTCACGTCGTATTTACCCTTTCTGCCACACCGGTTTACGACAAAAACATGAGTACGCTATACCTTACCGGACTTACCACCGATAGCGTAACGCTAGTGAACGATGATTACGCCTTAATTAAAGACACCCAATTTTTACTCACTCGTTTCTTTCCAAAAAGTGTTAATAGTCTGCTTGGTGGGCCGCTAAAATCAGCGCTTTCCTTATTTAGCGCAGGCACATCCGACATGGCGGCTGATTATTTGACACTCTATCTGTCAGGTTCAAAGCAAGCGGTGCTGGACTATCACGTTCCACACATTGACAGCGCGTTAAAAAAGCAAATTACTCAAAAAGATTTAACTCATACCATGCGAGATAACCACTGGCGCGAGGTTCTCTTTTCTAAACTCGGCCAAAACGTTCGGGTAGAAGAAGGCGTTTTACGCTTTTATCTACGTCAATAGTACTGTTTTAGCGGATGACTAATGGTCTGAGACTATGGAGACCGGTACCGTATCCACCTGCTCACCAATATCTTCTATATTCAGCCTAGGGTTATCAACACTGGCTTCAAGCATATCGAAAGCTTCTTCTACGTAGCGAGCTAGGGGCTGCAAGGATTCAATATTTTTATTGCAGCACACCAAGCCAACATTCGCCGTTCCGGCGTATGTCATCAGCGTGATATTGACACCGCCACCCGGTGTCATGGTGGAAATGGGGTAACACGCTAATAGCTTGGCGTCTTTTAAATAGCGAAAATCTTTAGGCCCGGGGACACTAGATATGAGTATATTTGCTATCGGTTTTACCACGCTTGATAGCCTGAGCCATTCAAAAACCAAGGCTAGTGATTGAATAACGATGGTATAGCCGCTAAATGCTGCCGGACGGGCGTGCTGTGCTGCATGTTTCACAATGCGGTGATTCACCACAATTTGGCGTAAACGAAGGTAAGGGTCGGTTTCGCCGTGGGCAAGTTGAACCGGGACTATCGCAATTTTGTTCCCAGTGGTTTTCTCACCCGGTTTTCGCAAATTAATGGGCATATTAGTAAAGAGCGCTTTTTTAAATACTTGACCGTGGTCTTGAAGCAGTTTGTGAACACCAATGTCAAACGCACAAAGTAATACCTCATTTGCCGTGGAGCGGGTGCGCCGGGCTAACGCTTTTACGCGCTTAAAATCTAAATCCATTGTAGCCACTGCCCGACCGGCCTTAACTTGCCCTGTGAGCACGGTTTTAGTGCCGGTAAACGGTATAGGCATATAGTGAGGGTTAACTCTTAGTATCTTCATAAAAATGCGGATAAAAATAATTAAGAGATCGAATGCCGTTTTTAGCGCATAACCCACTCCCACTAAGCGCTTGTAAAAGCTTGCGGGTTCCCGTCGTTTGTTTCTTAGCCGCTTAAGTGCCCATACTGGGGTGAATTTAGATTCATGGGAATGAGACACGTACCCTGATTGAAACCAACGCACTAGCGTGGCACCGTCGCCATACATGTGGTGTACTCTTGCGTAAATGGCAAAAGAGTCGCTGTTTTCATCAAAAATAAAGTGGTACTGCCACAACGGTTTGTCAGGGTCTAAACGCGAAGCATGAAGTCTTGCCACAAACCCATCCAAGGCTTCTCTGTTAGTAACATCAGCTACTTTGTGAATTTGAACGTGATAGTCCATGTTCAGTTTTTTTACCGGCGCAAAGCCTATTGGATAGCCCAATACTGTTTTTACCGCACAGTTAAACGGTGATGTAGCACGAGCAAAACTTCTTATTTCTTGAAACAAATTGGGGACATACTCAGTGCTTTTTGCTCCTTCAGGCAATGCGAGAAGCTGCAAGCACGCAACGTGTTTGGGGTTCTCGTCAGACTCTGTTATCCAAAATGACTTATCTAAGAAACTGAGCGTTTTTGCCATTTTTATTCCTTTAAGCGAAGTCGAGGGGCGAGTGAGTAGCAGAACCTCTCACAAAATCTTGAGAATTAAGGATTTGTTCTAACTGCTTTTTTTGCTCATCTGACAGTGCCAACCTAGGCAGCACACTTACCATCATAAGCGAGAGTGCATGATAGCGCTGCATTGTGCTATCCATATGACTGTTTAGCTCATCAAACTGGCAAGATTGAGTAATAATCAAAGAGATCAAATCTACCAGCAGCGCTCTGTCCGTTTTTGACGCAATTAACATGTCCCGTTGGGACAGCGAGTCAAACAGAAATGCCAGCTGTTTGTTTAAACGGGTGATAATGTGCTGACGAGGTCGCACTATTGCGGGGTATTTTTCCGCCAGATCTGCTGGGCTACGATAGAAAAAGCGAAATACGTGAATACTATCGATGAGCAGATATAGGTAGACCATGATTTCTTCTGGGTGAAGCGTATTGAGTTTGTCGCGGTTGAGTACTTTCTGCATTTGTTGTTCATGCATCTTCATTAACGCACTGACAAGGCTATCTTTCCCTTTAAAGTGGTAGTAAAGATTTCCGGGGCTAATATCTAACTCAAGCGCAATATCTACGCTGGTCACGGTATTCTCACCGTGTTCGTTAAACAAAGTAAGCGCGGTGAGTAAAATTTTTTGCGCAGTTTTCATAAGTTAGCCCATTTGAGAGGTTTTCGTTAGCTACATAAACACAAAATATAGCTGTGCGCCCCCTGCCAACATACCTAAAATCGCTCCGGTCACTATAAGTTTCCATTCGTCTTGTTGATAGGCTGGTCGCAATACGCCTTCGAACTCTTCAACGCTCAGCGCCTGCATTCGTTCACTTAAATCGTGCCCAACCTGCAGCGCGTTGTTGGCATAATCGAAGGCATACAACAAATATTTGTCTGAGTTATCGAATATCTGGCGGACCGCTAACGCTTTCATCTGATGATAATTTTCAGAGCCAACGCCAAGCGCAAAATAAGGCTGCGCTATAGCCACATAACGTTCAATGGCGTCATTCACGTGAAGTTCAATAAGCTCTAGAAGCTGCGCCGACCCCGAGCCATGTAAAATAACATGGGTAATATTTTTGGGCGTAATCAGCTTTTTCTCGATAATGGCCGAGTAAACTTCTGACACCTCTTTTTGGCGCTTTAAAAACATTCCCTGAATTGTGACTGGGCCAATTTTTCTGGGTCGTTTGGGCTCGAAGATTATTTTTATCGCGATCCAATTGGTGGCATACCCCACGAGTAAACCGCCCAAAGGTAATATCCACCAGGCTTGAAAAAGGTACCAGAACACCATTGTCGGTAAGCCAAATAAAAAACCCAAAATAAAGCCCTGAACGCACGATAAATGGAAATTCTTTGCTGCCTGCGGTGAGAAAGATTTCGTTAACTAGCTCAGGCGCATTAACTAACTGCTCTACGACAAGTTCTTTGATATCTAAAATTTCAGATACGTTGTGTTGGAAGTCGTCCACCATTTTATGAACAACATTAGGAATGTCGTTTTCTATGCGCTGATAAACCAGGTTTTTACCCTTTACGGGCAACGCTGCCCATAACTGGGGAGCCGACTCTGCCATAACGTCGTTGATCACCTTACGGATAACTTGGCTCAAGCGACGCTCGATCGCTTTCGTTAGCTCATCGGCGTCCAAGCGCTGTGCTAATTCTTCAACGCTCAGCAATTTACCTAAAACCAGCTCAACCTCAATTTCTGCCATTTGACGACGCTTTGCGGGGATAAGCCCCTGCCAGCCAAAGAAAGGTTTTATGCCAACAAACTCGATGGGGTAAAACATCATCTTTACCGCCAAATAATTTGTAAGCCATCCAACGATAGCGCTAATTAAAGGAATTGATAGCAGGCTTAGTGTTTCAACATTCCATTCCATACTGCGAACTAGTGTCCGATTTATTATTCTCTTTGTCAGGCTACTGAGTGCTTATGAATTGGTCAACGTAAAAAGTGAAATTACTGCCAATTGTTGATTGAAGACAAGCAAATGAAAGTCTAAACGTTAGCTGTGAAAAGAAAGTTAAGTAGTAAGGTTTGTGACTTTCGCCAGTAAGAAGTTAGTGTGAATGTTTTTTGTATTAGGTAGTGGTTTCTAACTTTAGCCAATAGACTTAGTCAGTAATGTTGGAAGATTAGCATTCGCGGCGTGTATTGATACTGTGCACGAATCTAAGGACTTAAATATTATTGTTACCCGTTTTTAAAGCGGTATCGCGGCATGTAGACAAGGCGAATGTTCGAAGGTCTCTCGGCCGAAGTTAAACTTAATAGGTACTCTTCATGGCAGTATTCGACGTGCGGTTAAAAAAGCTTGAACATGATATTGAGCATGCGAGCAATTACGATGAGTTCGAGGCTGCGTGCTTAGCACACGACGCGCTATCTGGTGCACAAGAGTGGAAAGCAGAAGACGCTAGTGATGACTACGATTATAAGCTTATCCGCAAAAGAGTTCAGCGACTTCAGTTAGCCAGGGGAAAAGGCGATATTCACGCCCTGATGTCTATTCTTCACGAAGGGCTTCACGGCAACTTGGGCAATATTGCCAATCCATTACTCATTTTGCACTGTAAAGTGGGCACCAAGTATTTAATTGAGCAGTTCATTGACGAAGTTACCCTTGCGCTAGAGCAAATTTTCCACGCTGATGAACAACAGGTAGATTTTTACGAAAAGTTATCTTTCTTTGAAGAAACTGCCCATGCGTTTGGCCGTAGCTGCCTGATGTTATCTGGTGGCGCAGGTTTAGGCTTTTTTCATGCTGGTGTTGTAAAGTCACTTAACGAAAAAAACCTTTTGCCCACCGTTGTCTCAGGTTCAAGTGCCGGCTCAATTATTGCTGCCATGCTAGGCACGCGAAATCACGACCAGTTGTTGGAAGCGTTGAGCGCTGAATTTATTTATGAAACATTTAAGCACTGGCGAAGTTTTGCAGGTTTGGGGAAAAAAGGCTTATTCGATAGCTCCGTGCTTGAGAATGCATTAATAGAACTCTTTGACCTTACTACCTTTGAAGAAGCGTTCAAGAAAACAGGGCGGCACATAACCGTAACCGTATCTCCCGCCGATTTACACCAGCATTCTCGGTTATTAAATGCTAAAACCTCACCTAACGCGATCATTACGCAGGCGGTACGTGCCTCTTGCGCCGTTCCTGTTATTTATAGTCCAGTACAACTGCGCGCTAAAACACCCGCCGGCGACATTGTGCCTTATATCCCTAACCGTCGTTTTGCCGATGGCTCACTGATGGCAGACCTTCCGTATGAACGTCTCGCACGGCTATACGGTGTCAATCACAGCATAGTAAGTCAGACCAACCCCCTTGCCGTACCGTTTATTTCTTCTAATCGTATCGATCCGAACTCGTTATGGGATATGTCAGCTCGCCATCTTGGACAGCTTGCTAAAACCAACAGTATCTTTGCCATTGATATTATTGAGCGGCTCACAGGAAATAAAGAGGCCAAACTGGCGATTCATAAAGTTCGTTCTATTATTGATCAGCAGTACGTCGGCAACATCAATATTTTGCCCAAACGTCAAATTAGAAATTTATCGCAAGTATTGTCTAATCCAACCCGAGACAGTATTGAACAATTGATTGTTAGCGGAGAACGAGCGTCGTGGCCGCAACTCCATGTTATTAAAAGAAATACCAAAATTAGTGAAAAATTACGGTATCATTTAGGTCAACTGAAGAAACGTGAAGCAGTAGAGCTAGGCCATGTTGTAAAATAAGACGTGCGCCCGCTAAACTGTCTCGAGTTGACCATAACCATTTAATGTCAATTCGCAGCATCATTTGAAAGGATTACGGTGAGCGCACAAAGCCAAAACCCCGATAGTATTTACACGCAACAAGTAAAACAACTCATCAATATGATATATCCTCAAGAGTCTGGCTATGGCTCTGTGTTCGAGGATGCACGCCATTACTTTTCTCTTACGCCTGCGCTTGAACAACATATCGAAGACTTAAAAGCCCAATTAAAAAAAATTGAGGGGAATAAAAATAAAGAAGTCTTAGCTGAACAGCTTACCAAACAAATAAAAAATAGCTCAGAGAAACTTAAAGAAGAGCGTTTAGCAAGGTTAGAGCGTCTGGGCGCTGTAAGCACTAAAATCATTGAGCTTTGCGAAGGTGATAACTGGCAAGAAACACAGCAGCTAAGTGCGAAACTTCTGGGCACAATTATGTTGCTAACGCGAGGTCCTGAGGGTAATTTTGCTCGTGTTCATATGCGCTTCAAACCTCTCTACAAAGCCGTTTTAACATTGCGATTAGTCGATAGACTCTTAGAGCACGATACTATCGCCCACAAGTACCTCTCAAAATATCGCGAGGCCTCTTCTCGCTTTCGCGGAAACCGTTACTGGCACGACAAATGGAAAGTAGAGCTGGGCCGTCCTCTTATCACTGCCGCGCTATTACAGGATATCGGCTTACAAAGCCCTGCCGCATTAACCATTTTAAAAGGTGAAAATGGCACGCTTGATGAATTCCGCTTACTTGAAGAATCACAGCGAAAGGACCTACTTAAGCTCAACTATCATTTTACGCTCAAATACATCGTTGATGGATTAGGCCTCCCCAGCTACGTAGGAAATAACAAAGAAGAGAGAGATAGGTTTGTTCTCACGCATAAAGAAGCGAATAATTTTCTACAAAGCATAGTTAAAGATGCGTTTGTTTCGAAAACGGGACTAGGCGAAATAGTCAAAATCCCTCAGATTTACGTTTCTATTGTACTGTCTACCAAATCCGATTACTCGCGAATGAGTTTGCCTAAAGGTTATTTGCTTATTGAGCAGTTGGCGAAGAAAGGTGCATTGAACAAACAATTGGCGCAAGACTTTATAGACCTGGTGGGCTATTTTCCTCAAGGCTTTGGCGTTACTTTTATACCAGAAAACGAAAAAGGCCAAGAAAAAGACCAATACGAATGTGCCATTGTTATTGGCCTAAACCCTAAACATCCGGCGGAGCCACTATGTAAAGTGGTAACAAGAAACCAAAAATATGTCACCAGTGGTGAACAAGAAGTCATCCCGAAAAGCAGAAACCTGTACTTCCCCGCTAATAGAAAGAAGCTGATGCGTATAGGTAAAGACAGGCTCGGCGAAATAATGAGCCAACTTTCAAATAATTTCACGCCAGATGCAGTAGATGATTTAGTGCCAAGCTTCTGGGAACCTTTCGACTTTTTTGGCTATAAAAAACATCAAAATTTATGGGTTAAAAACAAATATCGAGTAGGGTGAGGCTTGCGCCTCATCCCTCTCACAGAACCGTACGTACGGGCCTCGTATACGGCTCATGT
>NZ_CACSIG010000003.1:0-219998 GCF_902705815.1 Alteromonas infernus | reverse complement strand
TCAGACGCTTTCCGATCTTCCGATAACTGAAACCCTCGCGTAAGTAGGCCTCGATCTGGTATCGTTGTCCCTCGATCAACTGCTTGTAACTCATGGTAACTACTCTTGTTTTTTGGCGATTACAGAGTACCACCAACAGGCAGTTGATCTCTCCTCACCGTTTAACCATGAGTGGTGCACTTATTATCTGAATTCGGGCTTATCTTCGGCATTTAAGGTGTCTGAAGTGTTTGCGTAGTTATCAGTAACAGCGTCATAGAACATCCGACTCATCTCGTCAGTGCTGTAAGGGGCAAGCGCATGTTGCGCTAGCTTTGCATTTCGAGAGTGAGCTTCCTGAGAGGTAGGGGCATTTAGAACGTAATTACGCAGACATTTTTTCTGTATTTTATCTGCTTCTGAGATGATTAATTCGGACTCTCTGTTAAATTTTCTGAAGTGTAGTTGGTTGTAGAAGACATCATACGCTGCACTTTGACTGCATTTTCTTATATTTAGAGTTAAGTAATCGCGGTCAAAGTCTGCTAGACTCTCTGCATATTCAGCGATTTTTTCGAGTGAAAACTCTGCTAACAGTTTACTATTATCTTTCAATTAAAAATGCAGTTCTTAAAAGCAGAATACACATAAGCAAAAGTGAAATGATTAAAACTAGAAAAGTTTTTGGCATGCTATTTACCTGCTATTAGTCCATTACAGTTCATTATTCAATTTGATGCCGCTTTATGGCAATAATTACGATTTATCAAAGCAGTAGTAATAGCCATCTGAATACAGACCTACATCACTACCTAATCGTCAGCTTCTTACTTTTTGCGCCTTATGACGTAGATGATAGCCAGCGTCATAAGCAAAGCCGGTATTAGCCAGAGTAATTCCACATTCATATATCCTGCTCTCTTTCATCTAGGTTCGAAAACTGCTTTTGAATATAGTTTTTCGCCAGCAGATAAGACGCCCTTAGCGCGACAGCGAGTGTGCTCAGAACCGTCAGTGTGAACTTCTGCTCAGGGAAACCGACAGCAACAAAGATCACAATAAAGATGAGGCAAATTGTCAGAATAAATTTCTTCATGCGCAAAGCTGCTCAATCATCTTTTCGTCGTACTTTTCCCGATTTGCATAGAAGCACTTATACAGGTCGTACAGACATAAGCTGAAAAGATTATGACGGAGCGTAAATGCTCGTGCCGAAAGAGTAATTCTACTGACAGATACTAGAATACCGACAGTCGCTTCTGAGTCAGCAACTGTTCGTCCAAAATCTGCTACAAAGGTTTCGTCAGGGCCGTCCTCTTCGAGGAGCACGCTTTCAGCATCTTGAATAACACGAATATAAATTTTCTCGCCATCCCGAACGGCGTTAATGTCAGTGTGGTTGTCGGATGAGGCTTCCAGCTGATAGCCAAGCTCGCTCAGAAAAAGTACAACCTCGTCACGGAACCTCAATTGCCCCAGCCCTTCTACCCATGCAGCAAACTCCATTAGCTCGGCCCTACTGACTCGTTGGGAATGATACCTTTTGCAGAGATTCATCAGCGGGTAGCAGGCCCGAGTGAAAGATGAATATTCGGGTTTATCTTTTGTTTCTGTTTGTTGGATAACTTCTTTCATTTTTCAATGTCCTCTTTGTATGAGCCATTTACTTTAATGAGCGAAGGTCTAAAGTCCTAAACTGGAAAATTCCGATTGCAAGCTTCATCATTTCTTTGAGTTTTTACTCTAGTGGCAGACTCGCCCACGATGCCCATTTTTTATCAAGAATATTAATAAATGTATCGGCTTCACTTTCTAGCAAACTGAAAAGTGCTTCTTCGTCGAACTGAATAATGTCAGGAAATCGTTTTGCTATATACATGAGAGACTCGAAGTATACGTTGTGGAAAAACATATCTAGATAGTTGAAGAACTGGCGGTGGTAGTTATGCCATTCCTGACTTATATGTCTGCTTAGACCTCCGAATATCGGCTCATCTGAATATACAAGAAGACAAAGGGAACCAAATTCGCTATCTGTTAAGTATGGTTTTAGATCGTTGCGAGTTACGTCCATTAAAATTTTACCCTGATGCTCCGTTATGAGCTCCTTCAGAGAGTTTGTATGGTTTACATTGGCACTATCTTTATTTTCTACTTCTTTCGTACCGTCTTTTGACTCACTAAGAAGTAAGCGCTCCAAGACTTCTGCGTAAGTAGATGTATCATCACTGAGTTCTTTCAACCTAGCGTAAGCTTCATTACTCAAGTGTAGCGCTATTTGCTTCTTACTATCTTTTACAGCTGCCCGTTGTTTTCTTTTTGCTATACGTAACTGCTCTTTGCGAGAAGGTGTATCCATTGTTTGCTGTTCCTATGACTAGTCATCAGTCAATGTTAGCAGCTTTATACTAAGAATTATTAATGGTTTACCGTGACATAAAGAGTCGCCGGATTAATCAGAAAGTTCCGATTGGTAACGGGCGTTATATTGAGCTATACGCTATATAGACTTAGCCATATCTTAGAGAAAGAGAATGACACCTTTTACTTGGGCACTGCTGGTGCTGTTTGCTCTTTTTATACTGGGTCTTGCAATCTACCCCTGTACCAACCGGAAAATTGAACAATGTGCTAGAAATGCACTTAAATGAAAAGATTAACTGGAACAACATTAACCCGATGACTAGTCATCGGCCTATTTCCTGCGCTAATCAAATGAAAACGGATATGTATGACCTTGAGCAATCTCGCGCCACTCAAAAACCTAAAATTCATAAAGATAGCAGCGAGTCCTACTTGCATTCATTTTCATGCAGGGTTGATCAAGACGGGATTCGGTTAATCAGTCTGCCTTGTTCCAGATACATTGGCTATTATCTGGACAGCCCGCTGCCGCCAGGAACACCGGTAGAGTTTTCTATTGTACCGGTGAAATCTTATTGCGACCTAATTACGCCAGCTCCAGACCAAAACAAGAATATTGACGAATTTTTAAACTATATAGCTGAACTTTCGTGCGTAATGGCTTCACGGGAAGTTATCGCTGCAGCCGTCTACCACCGTACATCTGTAGTGGTAGAGCGAGATGGTAAAACTAAAGAGGTCGACCCACTTAGTATTATCGACAACATGCTGTTTAAGGTTCTTGATAAAAGCGAGAGGTAACAAACCAACGCCGAAAATATTTTTAAAAAAATAAAAAAAGTGTTTGCTTTTCGTTTTTAAAACCTTATAAACCTTGTGAGCCTTTCGAAAACAGGAGGAAATATGCAAGGCTCACAACAACTTACATCTTATGAAATGGATAGTCACAACGCACTGATGTTGGGTCCCCTTAATGCCTACCTGAACTGGTCTTGCGGTCCTGATAATAAAAGCAGTGACAATCAGAATGCAGTAACTCTTACTGAAATAACCATTCACCTGTCGACAAACCAAGCAAGTTCAACAACACGCAAAAAATTCAGAGTCGATTTTTCAACCGATGACGTCAGCAAAGTTTTGTCAGTGCCACTTAAAGTAAGAGAGGCGACTTACCTTTGGGCGTGGCTGAAGCTTAATGGTACAGCAGCCAGATTTCCCTCTGACGAACTTGGGCTGCTTAAGGCCACCTGTTACGCGTCTTTATTAGTCGGTCGAGTTTTACCGGTATTTGGTTCTGCTATTGAGGCATATCACTTCTTCAAAGCCGAATTACCGCCCGCAGCTATGCGAACACTTCTGGGAGAGAACGAAGAGGAGTTGGCCACGCGAATAGAAAATGGTCACTTGTCTGGTCTCGGCGGGTACCTTGGCGGGTTGACAGAAAGTAAAGATAAAACACAGTTTAAAGCTGCGATTAGTAATCTTTTGCCGTCCGAGATCTCAGAGCAACTTGTCCCGCAGCCGGTTCTAAACGAACGCGGTAAGCGTGTAAAAAACAAATTTTATTTCTCAGCTCCAAAGTACACAGTAAAGTAAGGACACTAAAATGTTAAAAGCAACTATAACGAAATTTTCTCTAGTACTTATATCTATTCTCAGTTTTAGTAATGGTAACGTTCCGCTGGGAATGCTTGCTCTTCTGGGAATACCGGTCGCCATTATTTACTTTGGAGTAAACAATGCCGACTCAAATGATGATTACAGAGGTGCGAAAAGAAATGAAAAAGGATTTTTTACTGATAATCGTGGGCACGTAAAGCCATCACTTCCAGTCTATAAGCCAAAATATACCCTTGATTCGGAAAAAGAGGGAATAGCAAATACAGCCGCAGGTATCGGTTTAGTTACCGCAGCCACAGCCTTGGCATCTGACGACCATGCTGACAGGAATGCATCCTTCTTCGACGATGATACAAGTATAAACCCAGCTACCGGGTTACCAATGTTCGGCGGCGTCGATAGCGCCGGTAATCCATTTGGAAGCGCTGGATCTACTGATAGCAGCGTGTCAGAGGATCTAACGTTTAATCCGGCAACCGGGCTACCGATGAGCGGGGGCTTTGATGCTGCTGGCAATACTTATGGGCATGACAATGCGAGCGAAAGTGTTTCCCATGATACGTTTGATGATGCCGGTTCGATTGATTCTTTTGATACCACTGACACTTTTGATTCGTTCGATAGTTCAGACAGCTTTAGCTCTTTTGATGATAACTGGTGATAACATGATATTTGATGACAAATTAGCTGAGTTAAATTCGGACACTTTGATTGCGTTGCTTAGCTGTCCATCCTGTAGCAAGGAAACAGTCGCTCTTCCTGACTATCAACATTGTGACTTTATTCCTTGTAAGCACTGTGGAGTAGGGCTGTCCGAGGATAATATTAAAGACTGGGTGTCAGCCAGTAACGCAGATATACAGCTTTATATAGATGCCGGTGTATTGGAAATTGAGTGAAAAAAGTGTGTATACCTATTTCTTTGATTTTTACTCATTGAAATAAATGGTTTTACGCATTATCAACAAACGTTGGGAGCAGTATACCGGTGTTGGTGTTAAACCATTTTAAATGGGGCGTTCGAAAAAAGCGGGGTCCAGTGCAAATAGTATGTCGCTGGGCGCCCAATGCTCTTCGAGTAGTTTAAGCATGGGCAGAAAAGCTTTCTTAGGAAAAAAGCCATGTTTGCGTCTGAATAAAGAAATTGCATCAGCGATATCCCGTTTTAGTTCAAGGTTCGGTATCTTTTCTGGCAACTCATGTTCGGCAAGTAGTTGGTCTGCTTCCTTGTAACGCGGAAACTGGACGACGGTGGTCATAGGGTTAGCCTTTTTCTAGGTTAAAATTCTCTTACAGGTTTGAAGCTGGTATCTATTCTTTGTGCTTCACTTTTCCTGAGTATAACTGGTGTAACGGGATGCATAGGTCGAGGTCATTCCAGTCCAGTTCTCCTTCGATTACTCTGAACTGCTGGAATTTCTTCAAATCGAGGTAGCTTCTTGTTACGGGGTGTTTTGCTGATTTAAGAAATCTTTCGAAGTCGACTCGTTTTACAGTACCGTCACTGAAGTAAATTTCAATTGTATAACCACTGATGTAGTTAGCTCTCTTTATGAAGAGAGAGTTCTTTGCTTTGCCCTTACGTGACACCTCAAATTCTCGATAGGATAGGTGTGCAGTAAACGTCACGCAGGCGACAACAAACAATGATATGGAGGTAATAATGTAAACAGTTTCCATATAGCCTCAACTCCAGTACTTATAACTACCTATTATTATTCGAAGGTTTGCTAAGGCCAGAGACCCATGAAAAACCTATGTATATAATTAAAAATGTAACGACCGTACTTATAAGCGCAAATAATTACATTACGTCCATACCTAGCCTCTTTCACTAACTCTCATATTTGTTATTCCGTCGGTTTGAAAAAGCAGTGTTGCAATAGTAATCGCACTAACTTTCTAAAATACGAAGCGTTGAAGCTGTTTTGTGTATTGAAAATAGTTAAAAACTACTAGAACGATTCTGTATGAAAAAAACTGACCTGACGTTAAACAGAACTTTCCGATATAACCTGTTGCTTCTTTCGTAGGGTTTAATACTGTAGGTCATCTGAAGGTTAAAGGTTGCAGAAGAAGAGTATGTTACCGGAAGAATTAATATTTTTACTCCCACTAGGACTAATGATTCTGGGGTGCTGGTATGTAAAGCGAAACAAATAAGTTCAGAGGTTACTTCCCTTGGTTATTGAAATCAAAGGAACTGAGCGGGATAAAACCGGAAAGCCTTGTTTCGCTGGCTGCAGATTGTCAGATGTTGTGTATTCGTGATACTTCAAAAAGGAGGTTATATGTATTTGGGAACTGTGATTGGTCTGATTGCTTATTACGTACTTTCTATATGGGCGCTGACTAATATTAATAAGAGAACGAGACGTTTGAGTAGATTTTCGCAGGGCTTTATTCGAGTTTTTTCGATCATATGCTTTGCAGCTGTTCCAACTGGCTTAGTTTTGAACTTGGAGAGTCGAAAAATATCACTAAGCAGCGCTGTCAGCTGGTCTTTTGCAGTGATAGTTGGCTGCGTACTGGTATCCCTAGTTCTTATTATAACGAAGGATATCAGGTGCAGGAAAATTAGTTTTATAGAGTGGTGTAAAGAAGAGTTCTAACTATTTAGTGTAGCTAACATAGAAAGCGAGAGTGTATCGATGGCTTATATGGATTGTATGATTCACGCTTTAATGCCTGCCTCTTTATCTTTTGCCATCTTACTATTCTTAACGATGGCTTGGTACGAGATCTTGCGGCATAACCAAGAGAAACTTCAAGTTAGCGACTCCTATAAGATCGGGAAAAACCAAAATATTAAACTTGTTCATTTAGAAGCATATTTTACCGGTAACCCGTTAAAAGCAAGGTGGGCTTTTGTTCCAATATTAGTATTTTTGCTATTAATAATAATCCTAGTTTTCATTGCCCTGATTAATCGAAGCTGTACAGAAACTTTTTCTTACTCGATGGCTGTACTCGTAATGATTGTCATGGTGTTCAATTTTTGGCTAGGCTTCAGGATTTGTGCTTATTCGGAACGTTGTTATGAAACCTGTTACGAGCAGGCTGCTGATAAATATTGGGAGTGGCTTTCGACCTGTGATGTGCAGCAATTAAAAAAATTATCATCAACTAGCGAATTAAGTGAAAGCTCCAAGACTGTAATATTATGCTATCTGGATGAAATGCATCCTGGTTGGACATTAATTTAAATTTATTACTAAAAAGGAGATAAAATGCCATCTGAAATTATGTTTTTGCTACCAATAGCCATTTTGATAATTGGCTCAATATATCTCATCAAACGTTATTACAAATAATACTTATAGGGGGGCGTTTTGACTTTATTTCTTTTCAAGTAGATCGAGGCACTATTTCCCTGAAAAGAAATCGATAACCGCTTTTAGAAAACAGGTGCCCCTTCTCTTTGCCGCAGTAATAAAAAGTTTTGTCGAGTATACGAATAAAACTACTGTAACACTCAAAAATACTAACCTTGCATAATCAGTTTTAAGTAAATTACCAACATGCTGGGCGTTATCTCCAGTAAAAAACCAGGTTGTAAAAGCCGCGCAGCTAATTGAAACCCAAACATTGCTAAAAAATTGATTAAGATTAGCATTAAACCCTCGCATAGTTTTCCCCCACACGAAACAATAACTAGTAGATAAAAAGTGCTAATTCACCGGCGTGTTAGCATCATGTACAGCTGTCATTAATGACAACTCCTTTCACTTTAAACGTTCCGCTTGAGAATTATTAATCTGGAAGTTTCCGCTTTGATAATTGTTGTGAATAAGCGAGAAAGTGTGATTTATCGCCAATCCTCCAACTGCTGCAACGCTTTAATACGGTCACGTTGCAGCGCGAACGCTTCAAATACGTCATCAAAGTTTGTGTTATTTGGCTTAAGGTTAGGTAGGGCTAAATTGGCTTGGCTAAAAAACTCAGTTTGATTGTTTTGCCAGCCCTGTTTCCACCAAGAAACGATGAGTTCACGAGAACTAGAAAGCTTCAAACCTGTAGGCAACCTATCAGATTTGCTAGCGTTTACACTCGATTTAGTAGGTAACAAATTCCAAAGGTCATTATTGGGTCATCTCGCAAAAGGAAATGCATGATCGATAGCATACCCAGAAAATTTTAGCCGCTTTCCAGACCAGCAGCATGCAACGCCTTCATTAGTAAGTAACTCATTAACTCGTTTTCGAATTTTAGAAGTGGAACGTTCTGGGTCTTCCCACCGAAGTGCATTAAGATAATCGACTTTAGTAAACGGCCTTTGTTTGTTTAAACCATAACCTGCCATTAAAGATGACCACTCGTTGATCAATGTCGGCTCTATCCATACGCTAAACTGCGTTAATGAATCCCAAATATGATTAGGAACATAGAACTTACCTAGTGAAGACAAAAAGTCGAAGTCTAAGAGAAGGTCGGTTTTAGGTTTTCGAGTTTGATCGAGTTCGACATGAAAAACACCTTTATCAGTGCCAGGTAACGTAATGTATCTAGCAGGCATATTCTTTACAGTCGAAGCGATGTCTTTTAGAGTTCGGTAAATCGCTTGCACCGTAGCACTATCTGAATAGTGCGCGCCAATATAAAAATCATTACTAGAAAAGGCAGTAATCTGCTGCCAGCCGTCAGTTTTAATAAACCCCAACCCTCTACTAGAGTTGCTGGTTTGCTGCATCTCGAACTTATCAATTAGCGGCTTATAGAGCTTCAACCAATAAAGCGCCACTAGGCCAACAGGCAGAACCACGTAATCATTAGTTTGTTCTATTACCGCGCCCGGATGGCCCTCGGCTATCCTGAGAAGAGTCCGTAACAGAGCTACCTTGTACGTGGAGGATTTACTGTCGTTTATTACGATGTTTCTAATTAACGGAAATGCGCCTGTACCGTTATCGGGTAGCGTGAGTAAAACGGTTTGCCATTGAACATCTGCGCGACCTAACTCATCGTTTGACTTCTCTGGCGTGAGCAGTCGGTAAGTAAGTCCTGATTGGCTAGCAAACTTAGCCAATTCATCTGTTGAAACAGGGTACATGGTGCGCTCGTCAGCGCAACTACCATGGCGCAAGGATATGACAAGCTTTCCGCTGGGTTTTAGTAGCGAAGATAGCTTTCTAAAAGCACGCTCTCGCGAAGACGGTGCAACGTGCATCCAAACTGCACTTAGCAGGATTAGGTCAAATTTCGTCTGTAAGCGAAAAACTTCAGTTAGTTCAGGTAATGTGTCTGATATCCAGTGAATAGGATTCGAAACAGTATAGGCTTGCGCGAGTTCTCGAATACCTTTGGCGGGTTCAACTGCAACCACTCCTAAACCCTTTGCGGCTAGATAACGGGCGTCACGTCCCGAGCCAGCGCCCACGTCCAGTACCATGCCTTCTTTGGGAACTTCATTTAGCCAATCTTTATGCACGGATTCAAAAGGGATGTTGTCATATTGATTAGCCAGTGCAGAGGCGTTAGTTGAGTAATACGTTATATTTTTAGTCAAGCCGTTAACTTAGTTGCAATTCCGTTGTAGACCTTATCTTCTAAATCATTTGCAAAACAAACTCAAGTAATCCTCATTTCTTGAGAAACCATTTTAAGTACGAATAGAGAAACAGCCCGTATTTTGATTTACCGCAAAGTTTAAATCGCCCAGTTTTGTATAGTAAAGCAGTAAATTCTTGGCTTTGGGGCCGTACCATTCACTGCTGTTCAATACCACAGGGAGCGTCACTGTGAAAAAAACGCCGTTTATTCTATCCATTATGTTCGTTGTGTTTTTAATTGTGGTTTTTAGTACTGTTTTCAGTGGCCCTGAAAATGTCGATGTGGTGTCAGGGAATGGCCGCATTGAAGCTACTGAAATTGGCATTTCTGCAAAAGTAGCAGGGCGTGTAGAAGAAATTTATGTCAGCGAAGGAGACAGAGTAACGGCGGGCGATGTGGTCGCCAAACTTGATACCACCACCATTAATAGCCAGCTTCAGCAGGCCAAGGCACAGCACCAGCAAGCCAAAAGTGCGGTAGAAGCTGCAAATATGGCTGTTGCACAGCGCCAAAGTGAAAAGTCAGCGCTTGAAGCCGCGCTGCTGCAAACTAAAGCCGAGCTAAAAGCAGCTGAAGCTCATGCTGCCCGTACTAATGAATTGGCAAAAACAGGCGCCGTGTCTAAACAATTGGCAGAAGATAACCTTACCAATGTTGAAAGCGCAAAGGCGGCGGTAAATGCAGCTAAGGCTCGTTTGACAGCGGCTGACGCCACCATTGAAGCTTCGCGCGCGCAATACTACTCGGCACAAGCAGCGGTCAGCGCTGCCAATGCCACTATTGCGCAAATCCAATCTGAAATTAACGATATGGTGTTAAAAGCACCACGTAATGGGCGTATTCAATACCGCGTAGTGGAGCCTGGCGAAGTTGTTAGTGCAGGTGGGCGTGTACTTAGTTTGGTCGACCTAACAAACGTATACATGACATTCTTTTTGCCTGCTTCGCAGGTGGGCAAGCTTACTATGGGCGGTGAAGCACTTATTGTGCTAGATGCCGCGCCCGACATCGCTATTCCGGCCACCATTTCTTACGTTGCCGACGTAGCGCAATTTACTCCTAAGTCGGTTGAAACCCAAAGTGAGCGAGAAAAACTTATGTTTAGGGTTAAAGCGCAAATTCCTGAAAACTTATTAAAGCAGCACATTGAAAAAGTGAAAACAGGGTTGCCGGGTGAAGTATGGGTAAAGCTAAACGATACCGCTGAATGGCCTAGCGACCTACCTGAGCTTGTCGACTAATGGGCAACATTATTGAATGCAATTCGCTAACGGTTCGCTACAAAAGCACCACAGCTATTCACAATCTTGCGCTTTCTATTCCCGCGGGCCTAACAGTAGGCGTAATTGGCCCTGATGGCGTGGGCAAATCTACGTTGCTGTCGCTTATTGCTGGTGAGCGAGTTATGCAAAAGGGGCAGTTGCAGGTTCTTGGTGGCGATATGCGTGATGAAAAACACCGCGCCGCGATATGTTCTGATATTGCATACATGCCACAAGGTTTAGGCAAAAACTTATATCCCACGCTGTCTGTAGAAGAAAACTTACAGTTTTTTGCCAAACTTTTTGGGCACAATCGTGCTCAGCGTCGTGCACGAATAGATATCCTTACCAAACGAACCGGACTTTATCCATTTTTATCGCGCCCAGCCGGCAAGTTGTCGGGTGGTATGAAGCAAAAACTGGGGTTATGCTGTGCCTTAATACACGATCCCCGCCTGCTTATTCTAGACGAACCCACCACAGGGGTAGACCCCCTTGCCCGAAGTCAATTTTGGTCGCTTATTAAAGACATTCGCAAAACCCAGCCAAATATTACCGTATTGGTAGCGACTGCCTATATGGATGAAGCCCAACAGTTCGATCATCTAATAGCGTTAAATGCAGGTGAGATACTGGCGAGCGGCTCACCGAAGTCACTGCTTAGTGAAACACAAACCAGCAATTTAGAAGCGGCATTTATTGCGCTTTTGCCGGCAGACGCAAAGCATGAACATCGCAGCGTAGTTGTGCAGCCTTATAAGGCTAGTGAGCATATGCAAACCGCGATTGAAGCTAAAAACTTACTATGAAGTTTGGCGATTTTACGGCAGTTAATAACGTTAGCTTCACGATTGGTAAAGGAGAGATTTTCGGGTTTTTAGGGTCGAATGGCTGTGGTAAGTCTACCACCATGAAAATGCTTACTGGCCTGCTGCCGCAAACCTCTGGCGAGGCGTGGTTGCTGGGCAGCCCTCTTGTTGCTAACGATATTAACACCCGCTACCGCGTAGGTTATATGTCGCAAAGCTTTTCTTTGTATACCGAATTAACCGTTCGGCAAAACCTTACGCTTCATGCCAAGCTCTTCAAAGTAGCAAGCAACGTATTAAATTCGCGCGTTGACGAAATGCTTAACCGCTTTGCATTAAGTCATCACCAGCACAGCTTGCCTAACGACCTTCCTTTAGGTATTCGCCAGCGTCTGTCTTTGGCCGTGGCCATGGTGCATAGACCTGAAGTGTTAATACTCGACGAACCCACTTCTGGCGTCGATCCAGTTGCCCGAGATAACTTTTGGCAGTTGCTTATTTCTCTGGCGCGAAAAGACGGCGTAACCATTTTTATTTCTACACACTTTATGAACGAGGCAGTACGCTGCGATAGAATTTCCCTAATGCATGCAGGCGAAGTGCTGGTAACCGATACACCGCAAGCCATAAAAGCGTCTAAATCTGCCGATACGTTAGAGCAAGCGTTTATCGATTATTTAGTTGAAGCGCAAACGCCTGAGAACCAAACACAAAACACTGAGCAAAGTGCACCAGAAGGTGTTAGCGCAGATAAAGCCACGCCACCGAATAAACGTGCAAAAGGCTTACGGCGATTGTTAAGCTATGCCTCGCGTGAAACCCTTGAGCTTATCCGCGACCCCATTCGCTTAACCATGTCGTTCTTAGGCAGCATGGTGTTAATGGTAGTTATTGGCTATGGCATTACTATGGACGTTGATGACTTAAGCTATGCGGTATTCGACCGCGATCAAACTTCCACTAGTCTTAACTATCGCAATGCGTTATCAGGCTCGCGCTATTTCAATGAACAGCCAGTTATTACCAGTTATGCCGATATGGACAGGCGAATGAAAAGCGGAGAACTTTCATTGGCTGTGGAAATTCCTCCCGAATTTAGCCAAAAACTGCATAAAGGCGAACAAGTGGAAATAGGGGCATGGATTGATGGGGCTATGCCTTCAAGAGCCGAAACTATACAGGGCTATGTAACAGGTATTCACCTGAAATGGCTTTTGCAGCAAGCCTCACAAGCTAGCCAAGTGCAGTCGACTAGCAGTATTAATGTGGAATCACGCTATTTGTATAACCCAGATGTTCGCAGCTTAGTGGCCATTGTACCTGCGGTAATGCCCATGCTGTTGTTGATGATACCTGCGCTTTTAACGTCGTTGGCGGTAGTGCGCGAAAAAGAGCTGGGTTCGATAATCAACTTATATGTTACACCAGTTACACGCATAGAGTTTTTGTTGGGTAAGCAACTTCCTTATATCGCTACCTCGTTTGTTAGCTTCTTGCTGTTGGTTGCTATGGCGGTGTGGCTTTTCGACATCCCACTGAAAGGGGATGTGATAGTGCTATGCCTTATAACGCTGTTATTCGTTACTTTTTCCACTAGCTTTGGTTTGTTGGCTTCGGTTTTTACTAACAGTCAAATTGCCGCTATTTTGCTTACCACTATTGGCACTATGGTACCTGCCGTTCAGTTTGCGGGCATGATAACGCCGGTTTCTGCCTTAGAAGGGGCAGGGCGCGTAATAGGAGAGCTTCACCCTATTAGTTATTTTTTAACTGCTAGCAGGGGAATATTTAGCAAAGGGTTAGGTTTTGGAACCCTTGATTTTGCTGTGTTTGCCATAGCTATTTCTATACCAATTACACTGTGGCTTGCCACTGTTTTGTTACGCAAGCAGGAGCGATGAACCGTGGATATTAAAAATGTAGGCCAGCTAGGTGTAAAAGAACTTTGGAGCTTGTGGCGCGACCCAGCCATGCTTATTCTTATTGTTTATGTGTTTACGGTAAACATCTACACGGCGGCCACAGCGGTACCTGAATCTTTGCACAACGCGCCCATTGCCTTTGTCGATCACGACAATTCGCAGATGTCTAAGCGGGTAATAGATGCCTTTTATCCTCCTTATTTTTTAGCGCCAGATATTATTGAAAGTAATGAGGCCGACACGTATTTAGACACGGGCAAGTATACCTTTGTTGTGACCATTCCCCCAGAATTTGAAAAAGATATTATGGCTGGGCTACAGCCCGATGTTCAGGTCAATGTTGATGCAACACGTATTAGCCAGGCGTTTACTGGTAATGGTTACATCACAGAAATAATCACCAGTGAAGTAAACACTTATTTACAGGGTTATAAATCCGACATTGATTACCCTGTAGAGTTGATCATGCGAGCCCGATTTAATCCAGCGCTAGAAGGTTTTTGGTTTGGCTCTGTGATGGAGCTCATTAATGCGGTAACAATGATCGCCATCATACTGTCTGGGGCTGCGCTTATTAGAGAAAAAGAGCGTGGCACTATAGAGCACCTGCTGGCTATGCCAGTTTCAGACAGTGAAATTATGCTGTCTAAAATATTAGCCTCGGGAGTAGTGGTTTGGGTTACTACTTTGTTTTCTGCTTATTTTATTATTCAGTGGGTACTCGCCGTCCCCATTAACGGCGAAATATGGCTTTTCATGGTGGCTGTTGCCCTACAATTATTCGCCGTCTCGAGTATGGGTATTTTCATGGCTACCATTGCGCGATCTATGCCACAGTTCGGATTGTTACTTATATTAGTTTTACTGCCCCTACAGTTGCTATCTGGTGGGGTAACACCAAGAGAAAGCATGCCTGGGTTTATCCAAAACACCATGCTACTTATGCCAAACACGCACTTTGTGATGGTATCGCAAGGGGTACTGTATCGCGGTGCCGAGCTAAGTGTGGTGTACCCTCAACTTATTGCGCTATTTGCTATTGGGTGCATATTTTACTTTATCGCTTTAAAGCGTTTTAAAAGCACCATTGGCAGCATGGCGTAGCGTTAGCAAGTTGAACACGGTAATGTAAATAGCAATAATTATCATTTAAATTTGGTTTTCTTTAATTTATACTGCGTGCGAAAAATAACCCAACACGCTTAACGAAAAAGTTAAAAACAGAGAAAACCATGAAACTATCTAGCCTATTTGCACTAACGCCACTTGCCCTTGCGCTGTCAGTACAAGCGCAAACACCCCAAACAAATACTGACGACGTTAAAGAAGCCGACGTAGAAAAAATTCGTATTGTTGGCGTTCGTCAAAACCGCGTAAGCCGCGGTGCTACGGGCTTAACCATGGAAGTCAGCGAAACGCCGCAGTCTATAAGTATTCTTTCTGAAGACTTAATGCAGTCGTTTGGTGCGTTTAATATTAACGATGCGCTAAAGCTAGCGCCGGGTATTAACGTAGAAGAGTGGGAAACCAACCGTACCAACTACACGGCCCGTGGTTTTGAAATTAAGAATACCCAGATAGACGGTGTGGGCCTGCCGAACGACTGGGGTATTGTTACCGGTTCGGTAGAAGCGTATGGCTACGAAGAAATTGAAGTGATTCGTGGTGCCAACGGCCTGCTAACCGGGGTAGGTAATGCGTCGGGTACCATTAACTATGTGCGCAAGCGCCCCACCAATGAAGAAGGCGGTGAAATTGGTGCAAGTATTGGCTCTTATAACTTTAAGCGCGTGCAGGGCGACTATTCTATGCTGCTTACCGAAGACGGCAGCTGGGCAGCTCGCGTAGTAGGTAGTGTTGAAGATAAAGAGTCGCACCTTGATGGCCTAGAGAACGACCGCAGCTTTGTTTATGGTGTTATTGACGGCCAGCTAACCGATAACGCCACGGTAACGTTTGGGCTGTCGTATCAAGATGCCAATACCGACGGCAACACCTGGGGCGGGCTAGTGTTTAACTACACCGACGGCACGCAAGCCGAGTGGGACATTAACGACACTACCACACAAGAGTGGACAAAGTGGGATACCGAAACGACTAATGCGTTTGTTGAACTAGACTATGTGTTCGACAACGACTGGCAGCTACTGCTTAGCTATAACTACCGCGATTTTGAAGATCAGAGCAAGCTGTTTTACGCCTATGGCGCTATTGATAAAGACACCGGCCTAGGCCTTGTTGGCTGGCCAGGTCGCTACGATTCAGAGCGCGATTCTCACCTAGTAGAAGGCCGTGTATTTGGCGATTTTGAACTATTTGGTCGCAACCACGAAGTGAACTTTGGTGTAAGCCACGCCACCAGCGATGATGTGTCTTTTGTTCACGCGTTTGATTATGCAACCACACCTGCATATGGCCCCACGCCAGCGTTCCCTTATGCGTTAGATGCCATAGCCGAACCTGACTGGTTAGACGTTTCCGAGTATTCAAACATTGAACAAACCCTAACCCGTTACTTTGGTTCTGCCCGTTTTAGCGTTACCGATGACATGCACGTTATTGCCGGTTTTAATGCCATCGACTTTGAGCGTAAGGGGCAAAACGCCGGAGCTGTTATCGATAACTCAGAAAGCGAAGCCAGCCCTTATGTGGGCGCGACTTATGCGGTAACTGAAGATGTTAACGCGTACGTAAGCTATTCAGACGTGTACCAGCCGCAAGAACAGTATGATATTAACGGTCAGTACCTAGACCCAACTAAAGGTCAAAACTTTGAGGCGGGCGTGAAAGCCCAGTGGTTCGACAATAGGTTACTCACCACGTTTGCTTACTTCACGGCAGAGCAAGACAACCTAGCCGCTTACGCAGGCACCAACCCAGATACGCTGCAGTATTACTATGAAGGTGTGTCGGTAGAGTCTGATGGTTTTGAAATTGAAGTGGCGGGGCAGGTAACTGACGCGCTGCGTGTTAATGCGTCTTACACCAATATTGATGTAGAAGACGAGCAAGGCAATGATGCTAACCTGTGGGCGCCACGCGATGTGGTTACCTTTCAGCTAGGGTACACAATACCGCAAGCGCCAGAGGTGGAAGTGGGCTTTGGCGGCCGCTGGCAGTCTGAGATAAGCAATGTTGATTACAACGTTGAACAAGGTGCGTACTTCTTGGGTAATGTGTATGCGTCGCAAGCCTTTTCTGAAAACCTAACCGTTCGCATGAACATTAATAACATCTTCGATAAGAAGTACATTAACAGCCTACATACTGTGGGTTACTACGGCGCTGGCATTAATGCACAGTTAAGTGCCTCTTATAGCTTTTAATTGACCTCCTTATACGCTGCGCAAGACTTTGTGCAGCGTTTACGCTATCCCTCCTGAAATTCAAAAGCACTCTTATCCTAAAGGCTAATATAAATTAAGCCTTATGAGTGATAATTATCTCCTTCAGATATATTTTTTAGATTAATCATTCTAATTATCTAGTTTTTATTGGTTTGGCTGTCTCGTTCATTTTAATTGCCGGCCGCCAATAAATATTAATCACGCCAATAATAAAAATAATTAAACACTTAAAAAAACAACACGTCTTGAAGGAGAAACACAGTGGATCAAGGTAACTTCCCTAAGGGGAAAAAACTTAATCGAATAACCTCGGCCATAATTGCAAGTTCATTACCTTTTTTTGACTGAAATTTGTTCAGGTGCTAGTTTGAATAGTATACAAAAGAAACAACGAGGATGTTGACTGTGATGAACAGACGTAAACACGGATTTCACGCCATAAAAACTGCTGGGCTTTCGCTAGTGCTAGCGGCAAGCTTTCAAGTAGCGGCGCAAAACGACAAAGAGCGCGTTGAAACCATTGAAGTATTCGGTCAAAAGACCACGCCACAATTAAAGAAAGCATTCGATAACCAGCGCTTCGAGTTCTTAGAACTGTACAACAGTATCAATGACGTCGCGAAGTTCGATGTTATCTGTAAATACCAGAAACCCATTGGTAGTAAAATTGCTCGTAAAAGCTGCGAACCCCGCTATGTGAAAGATTTTCGCGCCATGAAGATTCAAGCCTCTTCTACCGGCCCGGGTATCGACTTTAATCGCTTACCTAGCGACGACGATATTCGCTTTCTTACTAATGACACGCGAGAAGAAGCTTTTGAGCATGTTGCCGCGCTCATTGCCACGCACCCAGAACTGTTCGACAGCTTCAGTAAGCTAGACGCGCTGCATCAGCGTATTAAGCAGCGCGAAGAAGAGAACTAGTTCTTTTCGAAATGAAGTAAAACCAACAAAAAATGCGGCATTAAGCCGCATTTTTCGTATTAGTTTTACTACTGATATTTTTTGAGTTCTAGGCGAGACACCATGCCTTTGTGTACTTCGTCAGGGCCGTCTGCCAAGCGAAGGGCTCTTGCGCCAGCCGCAAAACGGGCGAGCGGGAAGTCGCTACACATGCCCGCGCCACCGTGAATTTGTAGTGCCATATCCACTACGCTTTGTAGCATATTTGGCACAACTACTTTAATGGCTGAGATCTCTGTCATGGCGTGTTTAACGCCAAGGTTATCTATTTTCCACGCCGCGTGAAGGGTAAGCAAACGCGCTTGCTCTATTGCCATACGAGCATCAGCAACACGCTCTAAGTTACCCCCTAAACGGATGATAGGCTTGCCAAAGGCAACCCGTTCGTGACCGCGTTTAAGCGCAAGCTCTAACGCTTTTTCGGCCATGCCGATAGCGCGCATGCAGTGGTGAATGCGGCCCGGGCCTAACCGGCCTTGTGCTATCGCAAACCCTTTACCTAAACCCATTATGATGTTGTCTTTACTTACCCGAACATTATCAAAGTGCATTTCGCCGTGGCCGTATGGCGCATCGTAATCACCGTAGGCATCTAGCATACGCTTGATGTTAATTCCTGGTGTATCTAGCGGCACTATCACCATACTGTGGCGGCTGTGCTTGTCGTTGTCGGGGTTCGATAAACCCATGAATATCGTGAATGCTGCGTTAGGGTGGCCTAAGCCTGTCGACCACCATTTCTTACCGTTAATAACTACGTCGTCGCCGTCTTCAATGATGGTTGCGGCCATGTTAGTAGCGTCGGACGATGCAACATCAGGTTCGGTCATGCCAAACACTGAACGAATCTCGCCAGCCAGCAATGGTTTTAGCCACTGTTCTTTTTGTGCATCGTTGCCGAAGTGATAAAGCACTTCCATGTTGCCGGTGTCAGGCGCATTACAGTTGAATATTTCAGGGGCAAAAAGGTATTTTCCCATGCGCTCAGCCATTGGCGCATATTCAAGCGTGGTAAGGCCCTGGCCTAGTTCAGCATCGGGTAAAAATAAGTTCGCTAAGCCCGCTTCACGTGCTTTGGCTTTAAGGGCTTCTGTACCAGGGTGCAGCTTCCAGCTTTTCCAATCGCCGTGGTTATTTTCTTTGTGGTGAAAGTCGTAAACTTCATTTTCGATTGGCGCTATATGCTCAGCAATAAAGTTATCCAGCTTTTCTAGCAAGGCTTTTGTTTTGTCGTTATGTGAAAAATCCATAGGGCACCTGTTATATAATTTATTAAGTTCATACTAGTGAAAGTTGTTTAGTGAATGAAATGAAATATAATCTCTAAATGGTGTGAATTTTATTCATGGTGTTGTGGGTGTTAGAGCACAGACAATTTGAAAAGCTAGACCTAAACCTGCTTAAGGTGTTTGAAGCACTCTGGCAGCACAGAAACATGACCCGTGTGGCCGAGGCGCTGCACATTACGCCGTCGGCAGTCAGTCATGCTATGCGCCGGTTTCGGGATATTTTAGGCGACCCGCTTTTTGTAAAAGAAAAACAAAGTATGTTGCCTACCGCTGCCTGCGAACGTTTAGCCCCCGCAATCCTGAAAGCGTTGAGCGATATTCGAAAAGCATTAGGGGAATTTGTTGATTTCGACCCGTTACACAGCCATCAGCGGTTCGTTATTGCCATGCAAGAGTCGTTAGAGTTAGGTGTTTTGCCTGCACTGCTTTCAACCCTTGAGAAGAAAGCGCCTAATATTGAAATAGTAAGCACTCGCTTACATCGTGACACTATGCTGGCAGACCTAACTAACCGAAAGCTGCATTTAGCTATTGATATTGGCCGTGCCGTTGCTGCGCCTATTTCGCATTCCCTATTACGTCGCGATACCTACAAAGTGCTCATGAATAAGCAAAACCCATTGGCACAGAGTTTAGATAAGAAAAGATATGTAGCGGCGCGGCATATTACGGTGTCTAACCGGGCTAAAGGGGCGTCGGTGGAAGAAATTGCGCTGCAACAGTTAGGCGTAAGCCGCCCTTCTTTGTGGCGCTGCCAAAACTATCGTGCTGCGGCAGATGTGGTGGCTAATACTGATGCGTTACTCACCTTGCCGGGTTCGGTGGCCGATGCCGTGAATGACGACAATTTGATTAGCACCAAACTGCCGTATCAGCTACCTGAATTGGAAACCCACCTTTACTGGCATAGCCAACAAGAAGGCGAACCAGGGCTAATGTGGTTGAGGGATTTAATGCTACACTTGTTTGCTGAATCTGGTCTTACCAGATAGTCTTTGGTAGAGTTTACTACCGTCGCGGTTGTGCTGACGTAGAGCGGCGTATACCACCGTGAAAGAATGGGTGAAAAGGAAGTTGTTATGAAGATTCACACGCTAAAAGGGTACATTCAACATATCTACCTAGCTGAAGATAGCAAAGGTCTGCTTTTGCTGGACGGGTGTAGTCGTGCTGACGTAGACACCGTGTGTAATTACATAACACAAACCTTGGGTCGCCCGCTGGCTGATTTAAAGCTGATTGTGGTTACACATATGCATCCTGATCACGCCGGTGGGGCCATCAAACTTCGCGTGCGCACAGGGGCGCAGGTGGCATGTCACCCCAAAGCGATTAACTGGTATAAAGGGCTTGCTGGTCGTACGGCCCACGGTATCGATTTGCTGCTCACGTGGTGGGTGGCAAGCCGTATAGGAAAGCCCCGTTTACCCATTTGGTATAACCCAATTCTTACGCCAGATATCACGGTTAAAGATAACCAAACATTACCCGGTTTCCCTGACTGGCAGGTTATCTATACCCCTGGGCATACCAATCACGATTTAACGCTAATGCATGCGCCTACGCAGCAGGCTTACATTGCCGATGTGTTAGTTAAAGTGAAAGGCAAGTTGGTACCGCCATACCCTTTATGCCACCCTAATCAATACCGAGAAAGTTTACATAAACTGGCGCAGTCACAAATTGATACATTCTTTTGTGCTCACGTACCGCCCACTAAACGCGCCGATATTGATTTTGAGCATGTAATGGATAATGCCCCTCGAAAGCCAAAGAACCACTGGCATTCCAGCAAAAATCGTATAAAGAAGAAGCTGTTTAACCAGACCAATGAACACTAAAAACGGTAGACGTTTTTTATCGTGTGAAGCCCACTTAGCTGGCATTGCCCTTGCTTTTATTACCTAGCAACCACATTACTCTTTTATATCTATACTTAACCCTATATTCACGATTATGCGAAGGTGTAGCCTTTTCGTTAGGTGAATGGCAAAGGAACTAAAGCTGCAAAGGCAGAATACAAACAAATAATGCAGAAAAATATCGCTACGTTTTTTGATAAGACTCGGGAAATAGCGTCGCTAACTGGCGACAAACTAAGTAGTGCGTTTAACAAAGAAACGCACCGGTTCACCATAACGGGGCTTAGTCGAAGCGGTAAATCTATGCTGTTTACCAGCCTTATTACCATGCTTAAAAGCCGTAGTGAAGAGGGCTATGCGTGTTTGCCCTTGTTGCGTTATTTACCGCCCTCCCAAGTGCTTGATATGCATATAGAGCCTATTGATGGCTATAAACCTTTTCCTCATATACAGAATATTGAAGACCTGGAGAACGGGCAGTGGCCGAAGGCTACTGAAGAAGCATTTGGCTTTAAACTAGTGGTGCGCCTAAAAGAAACAGCCTCACTAAAGCGCCATGTATTGCCGCACAGCGACGTAGTATTTGAATTTATCGATTACCCCGGCGAGTGGGTAACCGACATTCCTATGTTAAGTAAAACCTATGCGCACTGGTCAGATTCTGCATGGGCACAGCTTAGTAGCGGGCCGCAGCAGTATTTCGCCAGTCAATGGAAAGCGTTCGTTAATCAATTCGATTTCGAGCAGGAGCCAACGGAGCAGCGCATACAGCTACTGGTTAACGCTTACCGCGATTATTTGGTAGAAGCCAAAGCGAACGGCATATCTTTACTTCAGCCGGGCAGTTTTTTGTTGGAATCTAGCGACTTTGATTGGCAGGCATTTGGGTTTACACCACTGCCGTCCAGCATTACCAGCGACGTGTCGCACCCGTGGTTCAACATATTCGATAAGCACTTTGCTAAGTTTCAAAATGGATGGTTAAGGCCGTTAAAACAGTCCATTTTTAAAGAAACGGATAAACAAATTATTCTGGTAGATTTGTTTGAAGGGCTTAACCACAGCAGGCAGCATTTGTATCAGTTAAAGGAAACCCTAAGCCATTTGGCCGATACGTTCGTGTACGGTCAAAGCACGTGGTTTTCACGTAATGTGTTAAAGAAAGAACAAATAGGTAAGGTGGCGTTTGTGGCCACCAAATCCGATCTTATCCCGGTTAGCCAGCGGGGCAATTTACTGAGTTTGTTAATGCAAATTACCGAAGGGGCCAGAGCACGGTTCGATGGTAAACCTATCCAGTTTGAACATTTTTTAGTGTCGAGCATGCAAGTGACCGACGATGGCAGTAATGAAGATGCTATTCGCTATAAAGACACCGATGGTCGCTATGTTGAATCTACGTTCGAGCCCATTCCTAGCACATTGAAAGAGATGGAAGAGGGCAGCCATTTCCCTGTACCAGATGTAAGTGTGCCAAGCGATTACAAAGCACGTATTTTGGCCGGCAAAGGCGTAGACAGATTGCTTCAGTTTTTACTGGGCAAAGGAGAGCAAGAGTGAGCGATAAACCTTATAAATTTGACGAAAGCCCAGAGCCGACTCGACCGTCTAATATTAGCAACTCGCCCAATATCAGAAGCGAAGCGCTTTATGGCGCGAATAGCGACCAGCAAGATGAAGCAAATACGAAATCTCAAACAGCGTTTCAGGGGGAACAAAATAGTAGTACGGTAAACAAGCCGCAGTACAAAACCAAAGTCAAAACACAAACTTTAGATATCGCGCAGCCTGAAACCAAGCTACCGCAGCAAGTTACTGAGGATGTATGGGAAGTCGAGGCCAGAAAAGGCGGCATTTCGTTAGGTGCAGCGACCTTGGGTTTCGGTGTAATTTCATTATTGGGCTTCTTTGTTTTCGAAGCCTATACCACCCTTGTTGCAAATGTTTCTGAACACCCCATTGGAACCGGTGTATTAGGTGCGCTGCTGATAGGTTTTGTTAGCTGCTTTAGCTTTTTAAGTTTTAAAGAATGGCGTGGCTATAAGCAAGTTAACACGGCAATGGAAGACGCTAGCGTTATCCGAAATTTGTTGGCTAATAAGGACGCAGAGCCCTCAGCGGGTAGAGAGCCTTCAGCGGGTAATCAGCCTTCAGCGGGTAGAGAGCCCTCAGCGGGTAGAGAGCCCTCAGCGGAAAACCAGCCCTCGCCAGACAAAATAGATCGCGTGTTGAACCAGCACGGAAAGCGCTTTTCCCAAGGGTCTTACGCGGCACATTGTTTTGACCGTTACCTACAGCAACTTCAAGACGATATGACCGGGCCAGAGCGATTAGGTCTTTATGAAGATACCGTGCTAAAACCGGTGCAGGAAAAGGCCTACAAGGTGCTAAATAAAGAGTCGGTAACGGCGGGGAGTTTAGCGTTCATTAGCCCCAATAACCTTATTCAAACCTTTGCTGTGGTGTGGATTAGCTTTCGCACTATTCGCCGCATGGCTCGCGTGTATGGGCTAAGACCAAGTACCGCGGGGAACTGGAAGTTGCTAAAAGTGTTGGCGCAAAACATTGCGGCGCAGGGGGTATTCGACTTAGCAACCGACGAAGTAGCCAATCAAATCGGTGGCAGCTTGTCGGCGAAATTTATGGAAAATTCGGCTGAAGCCATTGCCGCTGGCGCACTTAACGCCCGTTTAGGACGGGCGCTGATCAAGCTGCTTAAATAATAATGTTTCTTATAGCGCCTTTTTCGTAGGCATAACAACGTTGGCAAATATCAGCCCTGCCACTAACGACATGAAGATAAGAAACACTTCTTGGCCTAAATGATCGGCTTTTACAAAGTCTTGGCCCGTCATAAACGAGTTTAAGCCAATGTAGGTTTTCGACCCCGGCACTAATACAATTAGCCCGTGCATCGCCACAATAGTAGCGGGCTGATTGGCAATGCGGGTAAACGCATTAGCAAAAATACCCAACGCAAATGCACCTACGAAAGCGCCTAGCCCCGGGCTCATGTAATCTGAACTCCACGCCGTTGCGCTGTATGCGATAAACGCCGCTGCTAATGCCCAAGGTATGTGCTTAAGGCGGGTTCTAAATATTGCAACTAGCGCAATACACAATAGGAATACAGCAAGCCAAGTCGCCCAGTAAGGTAGTGACTCTGCTGGGGTATACACGTTTTCACCAAACACGCTAAAACCTACCGATACACCTAAAAATGCACCAAAATACAGTTTGAATAACTGCATAATGGCGTCCATGGTACGAGCGGTGCCCGACACCATATTGCGCGAAGATAGTTCCGCTAATCCCATAGTCAGGGCAAGGCCTGGCACAAATACAATCACCGACGAAAGTACAACTAGGGGAATGTTCATCCCCGGGTCGATATATCGGCTGATTGCGCAAGTTAGAATGCCGCCTACGAACGCGGTGACCGGCTCTAACATCAGGTTTACCCGTTTAGATTGCTGTGCCCATAAGGTCCATAAGTACGCCACTATCCCCAGTGCTGCAGACCAACCTATTTCACTCCAGCTTGCACCCATTAGCATAGCGAATGCACCTGTTGCCATGGCAAACGCCGTTCCGGTAGATAACTTACCGTAAGGGCTACCCATGGCATCTATTTCATTTAGGCGCTTATCGGCTTCAGTTAGCGACAGGTTTCCCGATAGCAACTCGCTGGCTAATTCATCGGTTAGCGACAGTGCATTCATGTCTAGGTCGCCAGGCTGTAATCGCGCAGCATGGTTGTATTCGTCTTCGTGACGGTCGCTCCAGATAACAAAAGTTAGTGACGTGGGCGTCGAAATAAATGAAGCGTGTACGCCCAGATATTTGGCGACTTCACCGAGGTAAGCTTCAAGACGGAACGCAGGCGTACCGTACTTGTGCAGCATTTTTCCTAGCTTCACTATAAACTTACGAATTTGAATAAATTCAACGGTATCCAACGCACTGCCCTTAAGTTTTGATAACTTTAATATGAGATAAATAAGACAAAAAAGCCAGACGCATAGGAAAAGAGTCTGGCTAAAATTTGGGCGGATTCTACGGAGGGTTTTACGTGAAAGCAAAACAAATTTTTTATTTATTTTGCCTTAAAAAAACTAATGTTTTCGCTCAAACCAAACGCTTGGTATCAAGATCAAAAATAGCTATTTATACTATAACGAGGTAGAGTTATTCGTTATGGGAGGTGTATATGTCGCATACTGTTTCAAAAAATAGTAACCACAGGAAAGAGAGGTTTGCTCCTAATATTCAAAACTACGAGGTAAGTCTCAGTTACGAAGGTTTGGAGTTAAAGAAAACCAATGAGCGCAAGACTATTGTCGATTTAAAGCGAAAATATGCGAGATAAATATTATCCATCCTTTTAGAGAGGGTAACGGTAGAGTACAGCGATTCTATTTTGAAGAATTACTATTTGTTCTGGGCTATGACATTAACTGGCCTAAGATTTCTCAGAATGCTTGGATAGAAGCTAACATTGCTGGAGTCCACTTTGACTTGTCACCTTTAGAAAAAATTTTTGCCGAAGCTATGTCGGCGAGAGCCTAAAGGGCATCCAATCTTTCCAAACGGGCTCTAATCCTCTCGCCGAAATCGCGTTTACCACTTCTGGCACCGAACGATTGTCATCAATATCAAACTGATTTAATGCCTGTGAGGGTTCGCTGTAGCCGCCTGGCTGCGTTTGTGACGCGGCACTCATAGATGTTATACCCAGCGGCATTACGCCATCTCTAAACGCGGCCGATTCACGGGTAGACATTGATAGTTCGGCTTGTGGGTTAAACAGGCGGTGGGCACAAATTAGTTGTAGCAAGTCCCGCTCATTTGGCAGCTTGCTGTTGGTAAGTGCATTCCCGCCAGTGTTGTTACCTTCACAGCTGCGAAGTCTAGGAAAGGCGATAGATACGCGGCTTTGCCAATAATGCTGCTGAATCAACTTACCGTGAAGGGCGGTCATAGCACTATCAACTCGCCAGTCACCTAAACCAAGTAGCGCACCTATGCCTATTTTATCAACACCGGCTTGGCCTAACCGGTCGCTGGTTTCCAAACGCCATAAAAAATCCTGTTTTTTCCCTCGCGTATGATAGGTTGCGTACTGCTGGGGCGAATAGGTTTCTTGGTACACTAAAACGGCATCTAACCCCTTCTGCTTTAGCGTTTCATATTGCTCACGCTTTAGCGGCTGCACTTCCATCATGAGGTAGCTAACTTTGTCTCGTATAGCGCTAAGGGTTTGCTCAAAATAGTCCATACCTACTTTGGTTTCGTGTTCGCCAGTTACCAGCAACACCTGAGAAAAGCCCATATCTTTAATAGCTTCAATCTCGGTAAGCACTTCACTTATAGATAGGGTTTTGCGCTTTATTTTGTTGCTCATGGTAAAGCCGCAATAGGTACATTCGTTGGCACACAGGTTCGACAGATACAAAGGCACGAATAGCTGCATGGTATTGCCGAAACGATGGCGGGTGAGTGCCTGAGCACGAGTTGCCATCGCCTCCAAATAGGGTGCACCAGCAGGGGAGATAAGCGCCATAAAATCATCTATTGAAAGTGTGCTGGCATTTAAAGCTCGCTCTACATCACTCGCGGTTTTACTGTTAATCAACATAGCTAGATGAGCTAAGTCTTGCTGCATTAGCGCTTGTGCTACCTTCATACTGTTGGCTCCAAAAAGGCGGTAAGCGGGCTAGAGGCCAGCGCCACGTTACTGGTTGCGCCCAAACCCGCCTCAAAAGCGCAACGGCCTGTTTCAACGGCGCTGGCAAAGGCTTTAGCCATAGCCACAGGGTTTCTAGCGGTGGCGATAGCCGTATTGACCAGCACAGCGTCTACGCCCATTTCCATGGCAGCCATAGCCTCGCTGGGCTTGCCAATGCCTGCATCAACAATTACCGGTATCGACGCTTGCTCAACAATGATCTTCAAAAAAGGAGCAGTTTGCAGCCCTTGATTGCTTCCAATGGGCGCACCCAATGGCATAACGGCTGCACAGCCTACGTCTTCTAAGCGTTTACAAAGTACAGGGTCTGCGCCGCAGTATGGCAGTACGTTGAACCCCTTTTTTACTAAGGTCTCGGCGGCCCGAAGGGTTTCAATGGGGTCGGGCAGTAGGTAACGCTGGTCGGGGTGAATTTCTAGCTTTACCCATTGGCTACCCAGTGCTTCATAAGAGAGCTCGGCTGCAAATACGGCTTCTTGGGCATTTTTAGCCCCCGATGTGTTAGGAAGTAAGGTAACCCCTAGTTCGCGTAGTGCCTTTAACGTTTCGTCTTGTGTGTTATTACTCGCTACGCGCTTCATGGCCAGAGTCACAATGTTGCTTTGAGCAGCGCTCACAGCACTTTTCATAGTGGTAGCGTTACTGAATTTTCCTGTGCCGGTTAAAAGGCGTGATGAAAAAGTATGCTTTGCAAGCGTTAGCATATTAGCCTCCTGCAACTAGGGTAAAGATATCAACGGTGTCGTTATCGTTAAGATACGTTGTCGACCAGTCTCGTTTGCTCACAATGGCCGCATTCTTAGCGATGGCAGTCCCGTCTACGTTGATCTGCTTAAGCGCAACCAGTTCGTTTAACGAGATGGGCGATATCACGTTCATGGGTTGATTGTTCACATTCACTTTAATTTGGGTCATGACATACCTCGCAAGTAGAAGAAGAGGGCAGCGTAAAGCTTTTAAGGGAACCAAGGTCGGCGTTCCCAGTTAGGTAATGGCCCCATTTGATATTGGCGCTGAACCCTTTGGCTAAAAACAGCAATGCTTGCGTTGCCTGATGGCAAGCCGCCATGCCAACCACAGGGCCAAGTACGCCTTTGCTTAAGCAGTCTTCGCGGACATTGATGTATTCAACAAGACAGGCGTAACAGCCACAGCTTGTTGAGTTTTGCGGTAGGTTTATTGCCTGCCAGCTTAGTCCGCTCGCTGCCGCAATAAATAGCGGTGTAGAGGCGCGGTACGTATTCGCATTAATCAATTTTCGCGTGTCAATTTTGTCAGTGCAGTCAAGCACGCAATCGGCTGAGGAAATCAGCGTTGGTAAGTTATTACTATCAACATAAAGGCTTTTATATCTGATATTAAGCTTGGGGTTAACTTTGCGGAGCTCGTTATACAGCGATTTGGCTTTAAGCTCTCCAAGGTGCATCTCGTTGTAGGTTACCTGGCGCTGCAAATTGCTGATGTCTACCGTGTCACCATCAACTAAAGTGATGCTTCCCACACCGGCACCCACCAAATAACGGGCGACTAAACTGCCCAATCCACCAAGGCCAACTACTACGGCGTGTGAGTTTGCAAGCTTAGCTTGGCCGTCTTCTTCCACGCTCTCAAGCATAAGTTGTCTGCTGTATCGCTGGATATCTTGTTTGTCTAGGGGCTGGGTGAATGAATGGCTATGCAAAACCCGCCTCCTTCGATAGTTTGCAAAACGCATTTAACGGTTCATCAGCTTGGGTAATTGCACTGACGACGGCAATACTATTAACACCGGTTTTTGCCACATCGGCAATGCGCGCTAAATTGATACCGCCTATCGCGACCGTAGGAATTCCTTCGCATAGGGCTACGTATTTACGCAGCCTCTCAACACCTTGGGGCTTAGATGGCATGTCTTTGGTATTCGTAGGAAATATGTGCCCTAGGGCTATGTACGAAGGGTGCAAAGCACGTACGCGCTGTATTTCAGCAAAGCCGTGGGTAGAAATACCAAGCCGTAAACCTGCCTGTCGAATGGCCTCTAAATTTGCGGTGTCGATATCTTCTTGTCCTAAGTGAACGCCGTACGCACCTAGCGCAATAGCTAACTCCCAGTAGTCGTTAATGAACAGTTGGCAGTGTGTATTTTTCGTAAGTGCTATGGCTTCTTTTATCTGTTGGCGAATCTCTTCCTGCGTTCCGTGCTTTACGCGAAGCTGAATGATATTAACCCCGGTAGGTAATAAGCGTGCTATCCAGTCAACGCTATCAACAACAGGGTATAAGCCCAAGTCGGTTTGCGTAAGGGCGGGAAAGGGGCGTTCTATAGCTTGGCTTTGAACGTGTGACTCCTGTTTGGCGCTTAGTAATGACGGCTGCGAGGGCGCGTGTTCCCGTTGATAAAATTTTACCGAAGGAAAGCACAATGGGTTATTGGGGAAACCTATACAGCGTCCATAGGCAGGGCTGCTTTTTTGTGATGTAAGGGTATACGCTGTGTTCGCACAAGAAGCGTGCCTAACCTGGCTAACATAAGCGTTGGCAAGGGTAAGGGCATCTTCAATGCAGTAGTCGTTCACCACAAAAGCCGCTATGGCACTGGCTAACATACAGCCCGTACCGCGAAGCTTGCTGGTCTCTTTTCTTGGCTGACTAAACTGTATGGTTTGGGTGGGGCTGATGAAGGTATCGCATACGTGTGCTTGCCAGTTGGCGTGTCCCCCTTTTATGTAAATCGCGTGCGCGCCCTTGGTTATGAGTTGGTGGGCTGCAGTAGGCAAGCTATCTTCGCTTTTTATCGATAGACGAGTTAACCACGAAAGCTCTTGGGTATTAGGCGTGACTAAATCTACGGTATTTAAAAGTTCTTCTACTACAGGTTCAGACAGTTCGCTTAATTTTCCACCTGATGATGTGCGTATTACCGGGTCCCACAATACAAATGGCCGAGGTTTATCCATTGAGCGAATGCGCGCGCACAACAACAGCGCTTGTTCATCGTTAGCAATAGCGCCAATTTTTATCGCGCTGGCTGGTGTGCTCTCGCTAAGTACCTGCCACTGTTGATTCAGTGCTGAAGCCGTCATACTTTCTTTGCTTAGCATTATCGAATTCGACTGCACAGTGGCCTGCGTAGTAATGACGCAGGCGTGAACGTTTAAGTCGGCAAGGGTAATGGCATCGCGGGTAATACCCGCGCCGCCACTAGAATCTATACCGCCTATACACCATACAACCGGCTGTTTAACCGCAGGCTGCTGCAAGGCGTTCTCTGTCATGGCAATTCAACCTTACTGTCGGCGGTATGATAAAGCTCGGCGCCCGATTTATTAAATGCGTTCGCCATGTCCTTCATGCCTTTTTCCTTTTCTTTTTCTGCGGCTTGGGCGGGAGCTAGGTTTTCCGCCTGCTTAGCGACATCCCGTACTTCCTGAGATATTTTCATGCTGCAGAATTTAGGCCCGCACATAGAGCAAAAGTGTGCGACTTTGCCAGAGGCTTGCGGAAGGGTTTCATCGTGATACGCACGCGCGGTATGTGGGTCTAACGCTAAATTGAACTGATCTTCCCATCTAAACTCAAAGCGCGCTTTCGACATGGCGTTGTCGCGAATTTGCGCGCCCGGGTGGCCTTTAGCTAAATCAGCGGCGTGAGCAGCAATTTTGTAGGTAATTAAGCCTTGTTTAACGTCTTCCTTGTTAGGTAAACCAAGGTGCTCTTTAGGGGTTACATAGCAAAGCATAGCGCAGCCATACCAGCCAATCATGGCGGCACCAATGCCGGATGTGAAATGATCGTAGCCCGGTGCAATATCTGTGGTTAGTGGCCCCAGGGTATAAAACGGTGCTTCATGACAGTGCTTAAGCTGCTCTTCCATGTTCTCTTTAATCATGTGCATTGGCACATGCCCTGGGCCTTCAATCATTACCTGAACATCGTATTCCCAGGCAATTTTAGTTAGCTCACCAAGGGTACGTAGTTCAGAAAACTGCGCATCGTCGTTAGCGTCTGCTACGCTGCCCGGGCGCAAGCCATCACCTAGCGACAGCGCTACATCGTATTTCGCGCAAATTTCGCAAATATCGTTGAAGTGCTCGTACAAAAAGCTTTGCTGGTGACGACTTAAACACCACTTCGCCATAATCGACCCGCCACGAGATACAATGCCGGTTACCCGTTTTGCGGTAAGGTGTACATATTCAAGCAGTACGCCTGCGTGAATAGTGAAGTAATCTACCCCTTGCTCGGCTTGTTCGATAAGCGTGTCTTTAAACATCTCCCACGTTAAGTCTTCGGCTACGCCATTCACTTTTTCCAGCGCTTGGTAAATAGGTACGGTACCAAGGGGGACTGGGCTATTTCGCAGCAGCCACTCGCGGGTTTCGTGAATATTCCTGCCGGTGGATAAATCCATGATGGTGTCGGCGCCCCAGCGCGTAGACCACACCAGCTTTTCTACCTCTTCTTCAATTGATGACGTTACTGCAGAATTACCAATGTTGGCGTTAATTTTCACTAAGAAGTTACGGCCAATAATCATTGGCTCGAGTTCGGGGTGATTAATGTTACACGGAATAATAGCGCGCCCTGCGGCCACTTCTTGTCGCACAAATTCAGGGGTTATCGTCTCAGTTAAATGGGCGCCAAAGTGCTCGCCTTTGTGCTGCTGAGTTAGCTCGGCGTCTTTAATGGCTTGGCGGCCCATGTTTTCGCGTATGGCAATGTATTCCATTTCAGGGGTAATAACGCCCTGTCTGGCGTAATGCAGCTGTGTAACGTTTTTGCCTGCTTTTGCTTTTAGCGGTTTGCGACTGCGTATAAAGCGAAAGTCTTCGGTAAAAATGTCGTTTTCACGTTCTTTGGCAAAGCTTGATGAAACGCCATCAAGCTCAAGGGTATCGCTGCGCTCTTCAATCCAGGTTTTACGCAAAGGCGATAAACCTTTGTGTACGTCAATATTTTCCTTTGGGTCGCCGTAAGGGCCTGATGTGTCGTAAACCGGAATGGGTGGGTTGGGTTCTAAGATAGGGTTGTCTTCTGTGCCGCCTACCAAGCTGTCGTGCTGGTGAATAAGGCGCATGGCCACACGGATATCGTCTCTACTTCCACTTTCATAATGGCGTGTTGAGTTGGGGTAGGCTTCGCCCGCTAATTCATTTATGAATTGTTGCGCTTGTTGGCGCTGTTCGCGTCTGTTCGACATAGCATTTTGGCCTTTTACGTTTAGGTTTAAAAATGCTTGTCAGGAGTGAAGGAGAATACAGTGTGTGAGGTTGAGTGGTTTTAACCGCGATTATAGCTAGAAGGTAATTAACAATGAGTGGTGAAAACTTATCGCAGATAAGAAGTAAATGTTTGCGCCTTGTGCTGCGCTAATCACTTACCATTTACATCACTCGTTGTTACTTACACATTCAAACCACAGCGTTACGCTTATTAAAAGCACTGTGCACATTGTATTTTCTTGTTCCCTTCGCAGGTATTAGCCTGATCAGGTTCTACGGATCCCACTTTCGCGGTCTCAGCTTACTGGGTTACCAGTGAAGCACTCCGACAAGTAATTTGTTTCTATTCGCACTTTATAACCACCTATGCAGGTTGTAAATTAAAGTGCGAATTCAAAATTCCTTTTTACTATATCGCCAATTTTACGAACAATACAAGTACTACCAGCTAGGCTAAATGAAATTTCACTTAGCCCGCTAGCTGCTGGCCTTCTTTATAAAGCTGAAGGGCCGTGGCTGTATCTTGCTGGCGCTCACTTATCGCTGAAAGAAGCAGTAAGTCTTCTTTGCGCGACTTCATTTTAGTGGCTTTAAGCAAGGCTTTCTCAGCCAATACATCGTCACCCGAATTAAACGCAACTTGGCCTAGGGTTGAGTAAAGGGCCACGTTTTCTTCATCTTGCTTAATCCAACTTTCTAGTAAGCGAAGCGAGGGGGAAGCATCAGGTAAATTCAGCTGTGTAAACAGCGGGAATAACGCGCTATTAGGCCCGCGCTTTTGCCACTCTACAAGGTGTTGCTGTGCGTCGGCATGCATACCTTGGTCAAGCAGCTGCTGAACGTAGGCGGCGCGATAGGCATCGTCATGACGCAGTTTGCGTGGCAGTGTATCCCAATAGGATTTCAGCTCGACAGCGCCTTGTTTACTGGCAATTTCAGCAAATTTACCTTTTGCAATTCGCTGGCTCCAGGCGGTGTAGTCGGCTTTAGGCAGCGCTTTGCGCCACGTAGATAAGTTTTCCTGAAGCACTTGCCATTTGCCAAGCTTGGCAAGAATTTGCGCTTTTAACTGCACAACTTGCTTGTTCTCGCGCTCTTTTTCGTCTAGTTCGTCAAGCTTTTCCAGTGCCGCGTCGTATTTCTCTTCAGCCACGTCAATACGCGCATGCATCACCGTAGCGGCGACTTTAGCATTAGGAAAATCGGTGGCTTGAACCAGGAAGTACCGGGCTTTAGACAAGTCGTTATTGGCAAAAGCAATTTGCGCAGATGCTAAGTAGTTTACACCTTCAAAATCACCGTTGGTGGTTTTACCCAAAGACTTTTGAGCACTCTCAAAGTCGCCTGCGGCCATAGCGTGAAGACCGTCGTAAAATGCACGTTTGCGTTTGCGTTCGCCAAGGGTCCCAAACCACTTGTGAGAGCCGGTAATTAGGCTTAGCGCCCACAGTGCAAAGCGCGATAGTACGTACCACGCAATAACGGCACCAATAACCAGAATACAAAAACTGATCACCGTCATCTCAATGGCGGTACTACCTAATGAAATTAGTACGTAGCCTTTATCGCCAAGTAGCATGGGGCCGACAATTAACGCAACAACGAATGCGGCTAATACCGCAAGGGCAATAGCTAACCATTTCATAGTGCGCTAGCTCCTTGTCCAAATACCTGTTTAACACGGCTATCGAGTAAACGCTCCAATGGCTTTTGAGACGCAAGCTCGGTTGGAATAGGGCGTGCAATATCGGTAGCACTTAAGTTTTGTAGCGCATCCATAAAACCGGTAACTTGGCTTTTTTCGGTATCAAACTTTTCAGTAAGTAGGGTTTGCGCATATTGCAGTGACTGACTGTACAGGCCTTCATCACCCTGAAGGGCAGCTGTTTGCGCATGCATAAGCTGTAATCTAAGCTGCTCTTTTGCTAGGAACTGCGCTTCTAGCGAAAGCACTGGCTCTACCGGGCCTTCAATGCTTTTTACGGTAAGAAAATCGTCAACCAATGAACGCCACACCTTCGCAAGATTTTCTTGCCAATCGTCAGCCGATTCCGACAATGTCGTGTCTTGTGCATTGCTATCTTCTGGTTTTTCAAAGGTATCCAGAGGAAGCTTATCGATTTGCGCCATCATGCCGGTAAGTGCTAGCGCCACCGAACTTTGCGATACGGGGTTTAACTGCTGTAGTGTTTGAATATCTTCGGCAAGGGTAGCGCGAACCGGTAACACCGATGGGTCAGCCAGTGACTTTAGGCGCTTGTCAGCATTAACTAACAATAGAATTGCCGTGCGAACGTCGTTTTCTAGCCATAGCTTTCTTCCTGCCATACGCACAAGGTAGTCAGCTTCAGCAATTAGCCAATCAGCTGGGCGTCGGCCTTCCATGTTGTTAAGCTGCTGCAGGGTTGATTCTGCTTGAAGCGCTAGCTGTTCGTTTTGTGACTTAAGTTCCGCAACTGTACTTTCTAGCGTTTGGTTTGTTCGCGTGACGTTTTCAATTGATGCCAAAATGTCTGCGCGCTCGCGCTCAATCGCGTTTAACTGAGATGCGTTATTTTGCTGTGCAATAACCGTTTCTTGGCTTGCTGATTGCTGCTGCATGTAATACCAATAACCTGCGCCTGCCATACCGAGCACAAGTAAAAACAGGATAATTACAACAAACCAAAGTAGACCATTACCCGATGATTTTTTTTGTTTAGCGCCAGACTTTGAAGATTCACTCTGCGTGGCAGAAGACTCTATTACTTCTTTTTCAGCATCCACTTTCACGAGTTCCTCTTTGTGTGGGCTATTTTCATTATTGTTGGCCATTCAATACTCCCAGTTTTCCTTTACCCAGGCGATGAGTGCCTGATCGGTGGCTCGCTGACAAACGGCAACCTCTTCAATACCTTTATTGGTGAGGGTTTTAGCAATGCGGCTGCTTACTGTTAGCCATGGATAAGCTAAAAGCGCGTTGCCAAATTGTTCTATAAGCTGCAGTGCCATTGCTTCGCTTGTAGCGATAATGCCGCTAACTTCGCCCAGTTTCCACCGTTTTGTGTAAATTGGGCGCGTAAGTGGTTCCCTTTTATAAACGCAAAAGCTGTTCACTGACATCCCTTTTTCGTCTAATCCATTAGCGATAGCGTCCCTTCCACCTTCACCTTTAATAATAACGACTTGTTGACAGTTTGCCTCATTAAGTTGGTGCATTGCCAGTATACCTTCGGATGTATGAACCTTAGGAATGGCAATATTGACGGATGATAGCTCGCTCAGCCCTGCACGAAGTTTATGTGCGGTGGCGTCGCCCACTGCAACAACAAGGGGAGGGGCTGCCGCTGTTTTCTTCAACCCCGAAACGACGGTATCTACAGCATATACGCTGGTAACAATAATTACGTTTATCGCGTTGTGAGATAAAAATTCAGCTGCAGCATATTGCTCTGAAAGTACTGGGACAATATCAGACGTAGCTACACCTACCGCATCAATTCCAGCATTTTCAAAAGCTAACGCGCTCGCTTTTAATTTTGGTAAAGGGCGTGTGAACAGTAGCATTAATACGAAGCCTCATCCTTTTAGTTTTCGAAATACTGCTTAAAAAAGGGAAGGTAAACGGGATAAGAAAATATCCCTATCCCGTTTAGCGTGCATTTTAGCTATAAAGTGCTTTCAAAATTTCGCCAGCACCTTGCTCTAAAAGGGCTTCAGCTACCTCAATACCCATGTCTTTGGCTTTCTCTCTAGACGCGGTAGCTGAGGCAAAAAGAAGCTCAGAGCCATCGGGCTTTCCTACCATGCCAGTGAGCGTTAGCACATCGTTATCCAGTGTAGCAAAACTGCCAATAGGGACTTGGCATCCGCCTTCTAGCCTTTCATTCATGGCGCGTTCTGCAGTAACACGGGTGTGCGTATCTGCGTGGTTTAATGCTTGAAGTAGCGCTATTAGTTCTTCATCGTCGTTGCGACATTCAATGCCTACAGCGCCTTGGCCTACAGCCGGAAGAGAGATGTCAGCAGGCAGAGCCATGCGAATACGCGATTGCATTTTAAGGCGAATAAGCCCTGCAGAGGCTAAAATAATGGCGTCGTATTCGCCTGCATCAAGCTTAGCTAAACGGGTATTTACGTTACCGCGAAGGTCCTTGATGATTAGATCAGGGCGGTATTTGCGAATTTGACATTGTCTGCGTAGGCTAGATGTACCCACTATTGCGCCTTCTGGCAGTGCATCTAGGCTGTCGTGGTTGTTAGACACGAAGGCATCGAACGGATTCTCACGCTCACATATAGCGTGTAACCCAAAGCCTTCCGGGAATTCTACCGGTACGTCTTTCATTGAGTGCACAGCAATATCGGCACGGCCTTCAAGCATGGCAATTTCAAGCTCTTTGATAAAAAGGCCTTTGCCGCCAATTTTGGCCAGCGGCGTATCGAGAATTTTATCGCCTTGGGTGCTCATGGGCACAAGCTCAACGGTCATTGATGGGTAATGCTCCAACAATTTTGCCTTCACATACTCTGCTTGCCAAAGCGCTAAGGCACTTTTTCTAGTAGCAATTCGAACGGTGCGGGTGGTGTTGAGATGACTCATGCTTATTCCAAACTATTAAAAAGATAAACAAAACGACGTATCACTGAACGTCATACGAGATACGTTGTAGTATACGCATTTTCTTGGTTAATGTTTGGAAATAGCGGTGATTTTCTACTTGGTTAATCGTTAACTTTCAGACTATGCTGAGTTGGGCTAAGGGTGTCTGGTAATAAAAGTGGAGAAGGTTCTAGTATGGACTACTCGTCGTTAGGGAAACTGTTAAGAAGCGCTCAACAAGACGAAGCAGAGGCAAAACGCAGAAGACTGACACTGTATTTTATTTCTTATGTTGGCGGCACCATCATGGCCTTTATGGCGTGGCTTAATGTGGGAAATAATACACCGCTCCTTGTAGGAACCCTTACAGCCTCAGCAGCCGTTGTATACATAAACGTGTTGTTGTCTCACATATTCCCGCGAGTCGACGTGTTTTACTACGTTGGCGGCCTTGTTGCAATGTTTACTGTTAACGGCTTGGTGTATACCGGGGGATTAAATAATACCGGCCTTTACTTTGTGTTTCCGCTGTTGTTCTTGCAGATCATAGTGGTGCGTTTTAGGCCCGCGTTGATTTATGTTCCGGTAACATTGGCCATCACTACTTTTATGCTATACAACCAAGAGAATATAATTGCTCAGTATTCCGATGAACACGTATCTCGCTTCCTAATCTCTACGCTTTGTTTTGTTTGTGTGGCCTTTATTGGCGAAAATTTTTGGCATCAAAGCCGAAAGGAGATGTTGAAAGAAAACTTTGAGCGTATGCGCCAAGCCAATACCGACCCGTTAACCAAACTGCCCAACCGCCGTTTTCTAGAAGCCGGTTTTTTTTGAAAAGGCCATGCAAGACCCTGCTACATATTTTCCTTTAAGCGCGGTAGTGGTAGATATCGATCACTTTAAAAAGATTAACGATAGCTATGGTCACGATGTGGGCGATCAGGTGCTTATTCATGTTACCAGTTTGATGAAAGAAGCGGTCAGATCTTCTGATGTGGTAGCACGCACTGGCGGTGAAGAATTTTTGGTGCTTTTTCCTCATGCTACGTTGACGCAAGCGGTTAAGTTGGCTGAAAAAATGAGGAGGCTAATAGAAGAAAGACCTTTTGTAGCAGGAGACATTAATCACCCTATCACCGCAAGTTTTGGTGTTGCCACAGCGTTAACCGATACCAACCTACATGCCAGTTTAAAACAGGCTGATGATAACTTATACAAAGCGAAAAATGCGGGCAGAAACCGCGTGATGGAATGACAGACGCAAAAAGCGTTAATGCTTTAAATATGTCTTGGCGAGCACAACAGCAAGTAACAAACGCTGGTAGTAATGGTACGCCAGCGTTTCGAAAAAATTAGCGACAGCAAGTGTTAGTTAAGCAACTTTTGTAACCATGCACTGATGTCATTAAGTTCTTGCATACAAACGTTGTGTTGCATGGTGTAAGTTTGCCACGTTGCCTTAAAACCGCATTCGTTTAGTGTCTTAAAAGCAGCGTTGCCCATGAAAACCGGTACAACCTCGTCCTGCTCACCGTGGGCCATCATTATGGGTGTCTCGCGGTTTACGTCTAGTGCTTCACTACTTAGTAATGCGGGTTCACACATGTAGGTAGAAAGCGCCATAACGCCGGCCAGTTTTTGCGAAAATCTAGGGGCAAGGTGCAAGGCGATAACGCCCCCTTGGGAGAACCCTGCTAAAACGATACGTTCTGCTTTAATGCCGCTTTCAATCTGCGCTTTGATAAGTTGCTCAACCTGTTCTGCCGACTCTTTTACCCCTTCAAGATCTGCGCGGCTTTCAAAATCTAGCGATTTGATGTCGTACCAAGCACGCATGCGCATTCCGCCATTTATCGTGATGGGGCGCTCCGGTGCATGGGGAAACAGGAATTTTACGGCCATTGAATCTGGTAATTTAAGCTCGGGCACAATAGGAGCAAAGCCGTGGCCTGAATCGCCAAGACCGTGAAGCCAGATAACGCAGGCATCAGGCGCTGTTGACGGATTTATCTCTACGCACGGCAGAAGTTGCTGAGTCATTCTATATTTCCTAGTTTTGTTGTTGCTTCATTACCAATGGTTATCTTTTCTCACGGGCAATCTCTGTCTTTCGCAAGAATGGTGGGGGGGCAGAGTACTTTTTCTGCCCCACCATTCTTAGAAACTTATTATTGTTATGTATTTTGCTAACGCCGATCGGCAACTTAAATACAGGTCATCATCGATCATCAATGCATAAACCAGATAATCACAGTTACGGCGCAAGGGCTTAATATGCTATCATTGCTACTTGAAATCACCACATCTTGATAAACTTTTAATATCCTATGGCTTCACTACTTGGCAATTTATTTATACTTGCAGCTCCTTCAGGGGCGGGAAAATCTAGCCTTATAAAGGCGCTAATGGAAAAGTACGAAGGTAATGAAACTACGCCTATGCAGGTGTCGGTATCTCATACCACGCGTCAGCCTCGTCCGGGTGAAGTAGACGGCGTACACTACCACTTTGTAAGTCGAGAGCAGTTTGAAGCGCTTATCGAACAAGGCGTATTTTTTGAGTACGCAGAGGTGTTCGGCAATTATTACGGCACATCACGGGTTACCATTGAACAAACCCTTCACCGCGGAATTGATGTGTTTTTGGATATCGATTGGCAAGGTGCTCGCCAAGTCAAAAAGCTTATGCCAGATACCTGTGGTATTTTCATTCTTCCTCCGTCGCTAGATGTTCTTGAGCAGCGTTTAAATAACCGCGGTCAGGACAGTGAAGAAGTCATTGCTGGGCGCATGGCACAAGCGGTGGCGGAAATGTCACACTTTAGTGAGTTCGAAAGCGTAATTGTTAACGATGACTTTGCCACAGCACTAGGTGACTTAGAAGCGATAGTGACTGCGCAGCGTCTTCGTACGATGAAACAACAAATGCGTCATCAGGTGCTATTGGACGAATTGCTTGGTAGCGCGTAAGCTTATCAGCATAGACAAATGTTTTAGTTTAAAGGCAGACGATCAGCACATAGCTATAACGATCTGACTGCTTCAAATTCAAACAAAATACTAGGATCGCGCGGTGTATTTGTGTATACTACGCGGCCGTTTTTTGAATAACTTGCTCAACCTAATTTTCGGAGAAATACATGGCTCGCGTAACTGTAGAAGATGCCGTAGATAAAATTGGTAACCGCTTTGACCTAGTGCTTGTTGCTGCACGCCGTGCACGTCAAATTGCCACTGAAGGCAAAGATCCTATGGTTGACGTTCAAAACGACAAGCCAACTGTGACAGCACTTCGTGAAATTGAAGAAGGTTTAGTAACGGCTGCTACGCTTGAACAAGCAGACCTTCAAGCGCAAGAACAGCAAGAACACGCTGAATTTGCGTCTGTTGCAAATATTTTATCTGATCAGTAAAACCCGCTTTTAAGGGCTTTTATCAGTTATTTGGCGCCAGTGCTTTGAAAAAAGCACTGGCGCTTTAGTTTTGGTGTATTGGCTTCTAGCACAATTAAACGTATTCTTAGTGGTGTAACGTTATATAAGGGTCGCGCTTCACTGTGTATTTGTTTGAAGGTTTAAAGCAGAAAGTTTTAGAGTATTTATCAGCCGACCGTGTTCAGCTGGTGCAAGATGCTTTTGTTCTCGCTCAAGAGGCCCATGACGGCCAAATGCGCTCCAGCGGCGATCCGTATATCACTCACCCGGTAGCGGTGGCAGGCATTCTTGCCGATATGCACCTTGATCATGAAACGATCATGGCGGCACTGCTTCACGATGTCATAGAAGATACCCATTATAGCCAAGAAGACCTTGCCGAGGCCTTTGGCGATACGGTTGCTGAGCTGGTAGAAGGGGTCAGTAAACTCGACAAGCTTGCCTTTAGCACCAAACAAGAAGCCCAGGCGGAAAACTTCCGCAAAATGATGATGGCCATGGTGCAAGACATCCGAGTTATCCTCATTAAACTGGCCGATCGCACACATAACATGCGTACGCTAGGCTCTCTGCGCCCTGATAAGCGCCGCCGCATTGCCCTAGAAACGCTAGAGATTTACGCCCCTATAGCTCATCGCTTGGGTATTCACGATATTAAAAACGAGCTGGAAGATTTAGGTTTCCAAGCCATGTACCCCATGCGCCATCGCGCATTGAAATCGGCGGTACGCCAAGCCCGTGGTAATCGCAAAGAGATTATCGAGAATATTCGTGGAGAACTGGATACGCGTCTAGATGCCTACGAAATAACATCAAACGTGATAGGCAGAGAAAAACACCTGTACTCCATTTACCGCAAAATGAAAAACAAAGAACTGATGTTCAATGAGGTAATGGATATTTATGCGTTTCGCATTGTGGTGAGTTCGGTAGACAACTGCTACCGCGCACTAGGCGCTATGCACGGGCTATACAAGCCTATTGAAAACCGTTTTAAAGACTATATCGCTATTCCGCGTACTAACGGGTACCAGTCGTTACATACATCGCTGATTGGCCCGCATGGTATTCCTGTTGAAATTCAAATTCGAACACAGGAAATGGACCAAATGGCGGATAAAGGGGTAGCAGCACACTGGCTTTACAAGGAGCCGGGTGACAACGGCACTACTGCACAGCTTCGTGCACGTAAGTGGATGCAAAGCTTGTTAGAACTGCAGCAGTCGGCAAGCTCGTCGTTTGAATTCATCGAGTCGGTCAAAACCGACCTTTTCCCTGATGAAATTTACGTGTTTACGCCAGACGGACGTATTATAGAACTACCTACAGGCGCAACGGCCGTGGATTTTGCCTACGCCGTACACTCTGACGTGGGCAACACGTGCGTAGGTGTGCGCGTTGAACGGCGCAACTTCAGCTTAAGTAAGCCGCTGCAAAATGGGCAAACCGTCGAGATTATTACCTCTCCAAAAGCGAAGCCGAATGCGAATTGGCTCAATTTTGTGGTGAGTGCTCGCGCGCGTACCCGTATTCGCCAGTATCTGCGTAAACAGCATTCACAAGAAGCGGTGAACATGGGTAATCGTCTACTTCGTCATGCGTTAGGTAGCGTGAAACTCGATGATATTCCAAATGCAGATATAGAACGGGTTGTAGCAGAAACTAAGCATGCAAACTTCGACGACTTGCTAGTAGACATTGGCCTTGGCAACGAACTAAGCGCTATTGTTGCTCGCCGTTTGTTAGGCGAAAGCACCACTGATTTGTCAGACAAAAAGGGCAATGTGGCTATTCGCGGTACAGAAGGCCTGCTTGTGCACTACTCTCGTTGTTGCCACCCTATTCCTGATGATGAAATTGTGGCGGTATTAAGCCCGGGGCGCGGTATGACCATTCATCAGATTGGTTGTAATAACATTCGCAAACTCACCCGTGAAGAGCCGCAACGTGTGCTGCCCATGCAGTGGGACGACAACCCGCAGGGTGAATTCAAAGCGTCGTTACGCATTGAATTAATTAACCATCAGGGCACACTGGCAACTTTAACGAACACCATTTCAGGCTGCGATTCCAACATCATTGGTCTGCAAACTGAAGAGAAAGAGAGTAATATCTACTTTATTGACCTAGAACTTACCACACACAACCGTGTGCACTTGGCCCGCGTAATGAAGAAAATACGCACCATGCCGGAAGTTCAGAAAGTGTCTCGTCATAGTCAATCACGACACTAATTACTACAAAATTTAGGAACTACTATGTCTAAGTCTATTATTCAGACCGATAAGGCACCTGCTGCTATTGGTACTTACAGCCAAGCGGTGAAAGCTGGCACTACTGTTTATCTTTCAGGCCAAATTCCTCTTGTTGCTGAAACCATGGAAATGGTATCTGACGATTTTGAAGCCCAAGCGGTACAAGTTTTTGAAAACCTCAAAGCGGTATGTGATGCAGCCGGCGGTACCACTAACGATTTGGTGAAAGTGAACATCTTCCTGATCGACCTTGGGCACTTTGCCACCGTTAATGAAATTATGAGCCGCTATTTTAACAAGCCTTACCCAGCACGCGCTGCCGTTCAGGTATCTGCATTGCCTAAGGGCGCACAAATTGAAATTGATGGTGTAATGGAACTGCCGGAGTAAGTCATGTCACCTGAGCGTTACCAGCGCATTAGAGATGTGTTGGAAAAAAGGCAAACCGACCTTACGGTATGCCTTGAAAATGTGCATAAGCCCCATAATGTTTCTGCCATAGTGCGAACCTGTGATGCCGTGGGTATTCACAGGGTTCACACCGTATGGGAAAAGAAATATCAGTTTCGTCGCGGTACGGCAATGGGCAGTCAGCAGTGGGTGCGCCAGACTAACCATGACGGCATTAACGATGCGATGGCTGAGCTTAAAGGTCAAGGCATGCAGGTGTTGGTTACCCATTTATCTGATACGGCGGTAGATTTTCGTGATGTGGATTACACCAAGCCGACCGCTATATTATTCGGTCAAGAAAAATACGGTGCCACTGATGAAGCCAAGGCGCTGGCCGATCAGGATATCGTCATTCCTATGATGGGCATGGTGCAGTCGCTAAACGTGTCGGTGGCCGCAGCGTTAGTGCTTTATGAAGCGCAGCGCCAGCGCACTATTGCGGGTATGTACAACACCCAGCAGTTGCCGGAAGAAGAATGTCAGGCATTGGCCTTTCAAAATGGCTACCCGCGTTTGTATAAACTGTGCCAGCGCAAAGGCTTGCCACTGCCTGCGATTAACGCTATCGGTGAAGTGGATGCCGACGATAGCTGGTGGCGAGAAATGCAAATTACCAAAGCGGAAGCTGACGTATTAGAAGCAGGCTAAGTAACTGGTTTCGCTTTTAGTTTTGTTTAGGGCAGTTAAGAAAACTGGCCTAAAGCGTACTCGCCAACCCCGCAACAATCCTTTACACTTCCTTTCTAATAATACGTTGATTAACACCCGCTTGCGCCTTCCAGCGTGAAAGCAATGTAGGTTTTAAAAGAAGGATGTCGCTTGATGCAAGCACTGGCCACTACACCCATAACTGCGCTTAAAGGCGTAGGCGCAAAGGTGGCAGAAAAACTCAATAAAATAGGCTTGTTTACCCTTCAAGATATACTGTTTCACCTTCCTCATCGCTACGAAGACAGAACCCGTATTTACAGCGTGGCTGAGTGCCGCCCGTTTACCCATGTAAGCGTGCAAGGCGAGGTAATGAGCGCCGACATTCAATACGGTAAAAAGCGCATGCTGGTGGTAAAGCTTAGTGATGGCACAGGCACTATAACCCTAAGGTTTTTCCACTTTGGCGCCGTGCAGCGTTCTATCATGACGCCGGGCAACACGGTACGCTGTTTTGGTGAGGTGCGTACTGGCAAGTGGGGTATTGAAATGATGCACCCCGAATTCAAGCTAGTGGACGAGGACGCGCCACCGACAGAAGAATCACTGACACCGGTTTACCCCACCACAGACGGGGTTAAGCAGCTAACCCTTCGCAATTTAACCGACCAAGCGCTAAAGCTTTTGGACAAAGGGGCGCTGGCCGATTTACTGCCCGAAGGTATTTACGATAATCAAATTAGCCTTAACGAAGCCCTTCATTTGGTTCATCGCCCGCCGCCTGATGTCGACGTACACGAAATGGAAGAGGGACTTCATCCTGCTCAGTATCGGTTAATTCTTGAAGAGTTGTTGTCACACCATTTAAGTGTGTTGAAAGTACGCAAGTTATCTGATGCACAGCCCGGTATTCCAATTAGTGTTAATCAGCCGCTTATCGATAAAATGCTCGCTCAGCTGCCGTTTTCACCCACTGGTGCTCAGGCAAGGGTAGTAGAAGATATTCAAAAAGATATGCAGCACGCACGGCCTATGATGCGCCTGGTACAAGGCGACGTAGGTTCGGGCAAAACTTTAGTAGCGGCATTGGCTGCACTATCCGCCATAGGTGCCGGGCATCAGGTAGCGTTAATGGCGCCGACAGAACTGTTGGCTGAACAGCACGCGAATAACTTTCGCGGTTGGTTAGAGCCACTCGGTATAGAGGTAGGTTGGCTTGCTGGAAAGCTAAAAGGCAAGGCCCGCAATGAGGTTTTAGCGCGCTTAGAAGCCGGTGACATTCAAATGTTGGTGGGCACTCACGCTATTTTCCAGGAAAGCGTGAACTACCAGCAGCTAGCGCTGGTTATTGTGGATGAGCAGCACCGCTTTGGTGTACATCAGCGTTTGGCTTTGCGCGATAAAGGCGAGCAACAAGGCCGCTATCCGCACCAGTTGATCATGACGGCAACGCCTATTCCAAGAACGCTGGCCATGACAGCCTATGCCGATTTAGATACCTCGGTCATAGACGAACTGCCACCGGGCAGAACGCCGGTACAAACCGTGGTGCTCCCTGATACACGCAGAGCGGATGTGATAGAGCGCGTGCGCCAAGCTTGTAAAGATAACGGCCGCCAAGCCTATTGGGTGTGTACGCTTATTGACGAGTCCGAAGTGTTGGAGTGTCAGGCCGCTGAAGACGCAGCGGTTACCCTGCGTACCGCGCTGCCAGACTTACAAGTAGGCTTAGTACACGGGCGGTTAAAGCCCGCTGAAAAAGCGCAGGTTATGGCTGATTTTAAAGACGGTAAGCTTGATTTACTGGTGGCAACGACGGTTATTGAAGTAGGCGTAGATGTGCCTAACGCTAGCATTATGATTATTGAAAACCCTGAGCGTTTGGGCTTAGCCCAGCTCCACCAGTTACGTGGCCGAGTAGGGCGGGGAGCGGTAGAAAGTCAGTGCGTACTTATGTATCAAAGCCCCTTATCTAAAACGGCGACCCAGCGCTTAGGGGTACTGCGTGAGTCGAACGATGGGTTTTACATCGCACAGCGCGACTTAGAAATTCGCGGGCCGGGGGAATTCATGGGTACGAAACAAACCGGAATGGCTGAACTTAAAATAGCAGATCTTGTACGCGACGCCGCCCTTATTCCAAAAGTTCAAGAAATTGCCTATACCCTTTGGGATAAATACCCGTCTCACGCCCAAGCAATCATCAATAGATGGATAGGGCATAAGGAGCAATACGGCCATGCTTAACAGTGTGCCTTTAGTTATCGCACAACACAGTACTCAAGATGATACTTCACTACTAAATAGTATTGGGGATAAGTGGGGCTTCCCCGTTGTTTCTCACAGCGAAAAGCCTGCCGAAGGGTTTTATCTTCAGATACAAAATGGTGTGTTGGGCCTTGCTGATGCAAGCGAGAAAAAAGTGCTGCCGGTTGAGGTTGATTTTGCTTCACCGGCCAGTTTGTATCGCAAACAACACGGCGGCGGACGTAAAGAGCCTATTGTTAAGGCGATTGGCCTTAAAGGTAATGAAGGCTGGCATGTCGTGGATGCCACACCGGGGCTAGGTCGTGATGCGTTCGTTTTAGTGAGCGTTGGCTGTAAAGTAACTATGATAGAGCGTTCGCCGATTGTGGCCGCGCTGCTTGAAGACGGCATACGCCGTTTAGCGCTTAGTTTTCCAGAACTTGCAGCTAAAATGTCGCTTCAACATGGAAATAGCGCTGAGGTAATGCAATACTTCACTGGTGAGAATGTGAACGCTATTTATTTAGACCCCATGTTCCCACATAAAAAGAAGTCAGCCTTGGTGGAAAAAGGAAATGCGGCTGTTTCAGCAACTGCTTGGGCATGACCCCGATGCCGATGCGCTGTTACCGCCAGCACTTAAGCTAGCTACGCACCGGGTAGTCGTTAAACGCCCAAATAGTGCAGACGTGCTGGCAGGAGAAAAACCATCAATGGCAATAGAAAGTAAAAAACATAGATTTGATGTGTATTTTTGTCAAAAACCCTAGGAGAGCAACATGATACAAGTTGGTAGCACCTTGCCCGAGGTGGATTTCGGTCTTTTAGTCGATGGAGAAATGACAAACCCAGGCACTAATGAACTTTTCTCGGACAAGCGCGTTGTGTTGTTTGCAGTACCAGGGGCGTTCACGCCAACCTGTTCACAGGCTCACTTGCCGGGCTATGTGGCACTAGCAGACAAAATTAAAGCGAAAGGTATTGATAGCATTATCTGTCTTTCTGTAAACGATGCGTTTGTTATGGATGCATGGGGTAAGGCTAATAATGCAGAAGAAATTATTATGCTAGCCGATGGGAATGGTCATTTCACAAAGCAAATTGGCTTGGATATGAATACCAGTAACTTCGGTGGCTTGCGTTCATTGCGTTATTCAATGTTAATTGAAGACGGTGAAGTGAAGAAAATAAATGTAGAAGACCCGGGTCGCTTTGATGTAAGCGATGCGCAAAGCATGCTAGATAGCCTTTAATTTTTTAAAAAGGCGTTAAATACTCAAAGCCCGCAACCATTGTTGCGGGCTTTTTCTTTTAGCTTTTTGTGAATATTCATTAATTTATATATGCGTATACTTGCCCGTGATTTTCATTAAAATGTAACCCAACTATGATCTGACAGTTTGCTAATTGCGTTGAATATCAATGTGTTCAGCAAAGGTTAATGAACTAATATGCAATATTCTGTATCGAAAATGCAGAAAAATGAAGGGTTAACGTACTGCGTTACGTAGCATGTAGCCTCGTTTAGTTACCTTTACTTGCTTAATGATAATAAGTATCATTTGCGCATTAAGACAAATGTTTTAGGAATAATGATGACAATAACACTGAAAAAAATAAGCGCCTTAGTACTGGCTTCGGCTGTTACTTTCTCAATGTTTTCTTCACAAGCGCTTGCTAACGGTGCAATTGGTGACCACGTAAACAATTTACATGCACATATCGGTGAGTACACCGAAGAGGTGCACTGGCTAGAAAGCAAGTTTGGCAGTGTTGTTGATGCGTATGAAGCAAAAGACAAATCGTTAAAAACAGACGCGTTAATCGAGTACTGGGAAGAAGTGGACTTTCACTCTGCCATTGAAACCCAATATGTGCCTATTTACGCGTCTATTTGGCAGGGCATTTACGGCGTAAAAGTCGCCATTGATGAAGGCAAGCCAGTTGCAGATGTACGCGTTGAGCAAGAGAAGCTAAATCATGCCTTGTGGCAGGCGCTAGGCGCAGTTAAACTTGCGTCCCAGTACCAAAAGAAAGGTCTGGTTAACAAGGTTCAAACGACTGAAAAAGAGCCGACAACTGGCCCTGAAGTCATCGACGATATTAAAACCCGTCTTGATCGCGTGGTAGCTAAATATGCAGAACAGCTACACGAAGTGGCAACTACGCTTGTTCACGACACTTATCTACAGCGTTTTGAAGGCGTAGAAGGTGATTTGATTGCCAAAGACGCAGCCTTGGTTGAAGACCTAGAGAAAGACTTTAACGTTACGCTTCCTCAAGCCATTTCGAAAGATACTGGCGTAGACGCAGTGCGCAAGGTAGTGGAGTCAATGCAGGCTAAACTCGACCGCGCTCGCGCACTTTTAGTTGAAGTAGAGCAAAGTCGTAAAGACGTTTTTTAAAGGAAGGTGTATGCAACGTAGAACATTCTTACAAGGCTTAGCTGCAGCAGGTGTTTTATCTGGCTTGCCGCTAGGCTTTGCAAACGCTATGACACAAACCGGTAGTGTGTCAGTAGAATCCCTGCCTAAATTAGAAGGTGATCTCACCTTGTACTTGGGGCGCGGTGAAGGCGGCTTGTATGAGAATGTTCTTAAAGCCATTGAAAAGCGCAACCCGAAGTTAAATTTGAAGGTAAGACGTGGTGGCTCAGCAGCATTGGCGAACACGATTGTGGCTGAAACCAAAGCGGGCGTTAAACGCGCAGACCTTTTTTGGGCAGTAGATACTGGCTCAATTGGTGTGGTGACGGACATCGGTGCCGCCAAGCCATTACCTAACGATTTAACGGCACAGCTTCGTGAAGATTTTCAATATCCCAGCTGGTCGCCGGTAACGGGCCGAGTACGTACGCTGCCATATAACACCGAGCGCGTTAAGCCAGAGCAGATACCCGAAAGCGTAATGGCGCTTGCTGATAGCGACCTAAAAATAGGTTGGGCACCCGCTTATTCGTCGTTCCAATCTTTTGTTACTGCTATGCGTATTTTAGAGGGTGATAAAGCGACAAAGTCGTGGCTTAAAGGCATTAATAAGCATTCTAAAAAGTATGCGGGCGAACTTGGCGTGGTAATGGGCGTTGAGCGTGGTGAAGTGGATATTGGTTTTGCTAATCACTATTACACGCTGCGCCTTAAATCAGGTAAGCCCGATGCGAATGTAGCGCTAGCTTACACTAAAGGCGATGCCGGTTGCTTAGTGAATGCGTCAGGTATTGTGGCATTAAGCGAAGGCGACTTACCGGTTAACTTTATTCGTTACTTACTGTCGCAGGAAGTGCAGTCGTATCTTGCTCGTGAAGCCTACGAAATACCGCTTGTTCAGGGCGTCGAGCAACCGCAAGGCTTAGCAAGTTTGAGCACGCTTTCGCCCCCTGAAATGGACCTTCGCAAGTTGGCTGATTTACGTCCCACACTAAACCTTATGAGGGAAGTTGGCGTACTGTGACAAACTGGCCAAAGTCGTATCCACTGGCACTGCTTATTGCGCTGATGGCTTTATTGCCCGTCGGTGTTTTATTTTCTTTAGCCCAAGACAGTGCGCAACTTTTCGATACCCATAATCTTCGTGTTCTAGGTAACACGGTTTCACTGGTGGTACTTACCATTATTGGTTCGGTGCTAATTGGTGTGCCGCTTGCCTTTCTCACTGCCTATGTGCAAATGCCGTTTAAGCGCTTTTGGTTAATTTTACTTGCCGCGCCACTGGCACTACCCAGTTATATTGGCGCGTTTGCTATGTACTTCTCATTTGGCAGAGGCGGTGAAATAGAAAATATATTAGGTATTACCACGCCGTCCATCAGTGGGTTGTGGGGCTCTGCGTTAGTGATGAGTCTTTACACTTACCCCTTTGTGATGATGACCACCCGTTCTAGCCTGTTAAGCTTAGATGCAAGCTTGGTGAATGCGGCTCGCACGTTAGGGCTCTCATTAGGCGCTAGCCTATGGCGTGTTGTGCTACCGCGCGTGGTAAATAGCGTAGCGGCAGGCGCTTTACTTGCTGCGCTTTATGCACTATCTGACTTTGGCACGCCGGCCATTATGGGCTTTGACACTTTCACCCGCGTTATTTTTGTTGAATACAATGCCTTTGGCTTGAGTCAGGCGGCGATGCTGAGCTTACAGCTTATGGTTATTGTCGGGCTAATTCTATTTATTGAAAGTCGCATCAGCGGCGCCTCAGAGCGTCCCGGCAGGCATTTGTCACTCTTTCCTGGACGATGGCAGCGCAACCTTATGTTGCTCGCTACTATGCCGATAGTGCTGTTAGCTATAGTGCTTCCGTTAGCCATTTTTACCCTTTGGTTAATACGTGAAGGCACTGGGGGGTTCGAGTTAAGCTACGCATGGAACTCTGCTCACGCGTCTTTTATTGCCGCGGTGGTTGCCGTATTGCTGGCTATTCCAGTTGCCCATGCCGCTATTGCGGGTAAGGCAGGGCGCGTTATGGAGCGTATTACTTATTTTGGTTTTGGTGTACCTGGTATCGTTATGGGAACGGCGCTGGTATACGTAGGGCTTAAATATTTACCTGCGCTATATCAAACGTTAAGTTTATTGGTAATGGCCTATGTGCTGCGTTTTATTCCACTTGCGGTGGGTAGCGTAAGAAGTACAGCAGAGAATATCGACTCCGGTTTGGTGAAGGCGGCCCGCGTGCTAGGCGCAAGTCCTCGCGAGGCATTTATGCGTATTACGTTACCGTTAACCCTTCGTGGTATGATAGCGGGCGCAGCCTTGGTGTTCTTAGAGGCAATGCGAGAACTTCCCGCTACTTTAATGCTTGGCCCAACGGGGTTTGAAACCTTAGCCACTTACATGTGGCGTGTGTATGAAGCCGGTTATTTTGGTCGTGCCGCCGTACCGGGGTTATTATTAGTTTTATTATCAGGCGTGGGGTTAATTCTCATGCTGTCGGGCGAGAAAAAAGCCCAATTTACCGTTACCGAGGATGAGCGTTCGTAATGCTAAGTGTAAGTAATTTGTCAGTGAATTATGGGTCTACCCGCGTAGTCGACAAGTTAAACCTAGAACTGGGGCAAGACGAAATTCTCATGTTGGTTGGGCCGACAGGGTGCGGTAAAACCACAATCTTACAAGCGCTCGCGGGGCTTATTCCTATTTCTGAAGGCACCATGCGTTTAGGTAACTGGGAAAGTAGTGCAAATAAGCACGTTCCGCCTGAAAAACGCAACGTGGGTATGGTGTTTCAAGATTTTGCACTTTTTCCTCACTTAACTGTTCAGCAAAATGTGTGCTTTCGTTTAAAAGATACATCCCTTGCCGATCACTGGCTTACCTTACTCGGCCTAGATAATTTCCGCGATGTTAAGCCAGCGCGACTTTCCGGCGGTCAGAAGCAGCGCGTAGCCTTGGCGAGAACGTTAGCCCACGAACCGGCCTATGTATTACTCGATGAACCGCTTTCAAACCTAGATGCCGCGCTAAAAGACAGCCTGCGTTGGGAAATTCGTGATGCGCTTAAGAAAGCGGGTGTGCCCGCTATCTGGGTTACCCACGACCAAGAAGAAGCGCTTAGCGTCGGTGATAGGGTAGGTATTTTAAATAAAGGCGTGTTAGAGCAGTTAGACACCCCGGAAGCCTGTTATTCATCACCTGCCAGCCGTTTTGTTGCGCGCTTTATGGGCGAAGCAAGCTTCTTGAGCGCAACATTTGATGCTAGTGAAGCAAATACAGACAAAACGGTTGTTACTGAAATTGGCAAGGTGCCAGGCACGCCGCTTCAAGGTGCTAACGGTAATGTAGATTTACTCGTGCGCCCTGACGATTTAAGCCTAGATGCCACGCTTAGTGAGACCAACTGTACGGTTGAATGGGTGCGCTATGAAGGCGAAAGCCGATTGTATGCGGTTATGCTAGATAGCGGTGATGAACTTAAAGTACGTGTGAGCCACGAAAACGCGATTAAGCCCAGTACCCGTGCTTTTGTTCAGTTAATTACTACGCACCCGCTAGCGGTGTTTCCTAAAAACGTTTAGCAGCGCTTCTTTAAATAAGCGTAGCGCTTAATAACTGACTTAAAGACAGAATATAACAAGGGCAGCCGTTTGGCTGCCCTTCCACTGACTAATACATTCTTTATAACATACGCACTATGCGTTTTCGTTAACCACAATGACTTTGCGATGCGGGAATGGAATTTCGATGTTCGCTTCATCTAGGGCTTTCTTAATTTGCTCAGGTACTGAGAAAAGAATGTTGAAATAGTGCTCGCCGTGACAAAACGGCCGAACAATAAAGTCTACAGAACTGTCGTTAAGCGTAGATACTTCTACAAATGGCGCAGGGTCTTTAAGTATATGCGGGTGGTCTGCTAATACTTTGTCGATAACCGCGCGAGCAGCATCAATGTTTTCGTTGTAAGCAATACCAAACGTCATATCTACACCACGAATTTCATGGTGCGAGTGGTTAACGATTTGCTCGCCCCAAATTTGGCTATTTGGAATAATAATTTGCTTATTGTCGAAAGTTTGCAAGATAGTCGTGAATAAGTCTATCTCGGTAACTTTACCAAATTTACCTGCCGCATCGACAAAGTCATTCACTTTATAAGGGCGGAAGATAAGTAACATAACCCCAGCCGCTAAATTAGACAGCGTTCCCTGAAGGGCAAGGCCAATAGCTAAGCCAGCTGCTCCTAAAAGTGCGATGATAGAAGCGGTTTGCACACCGAAGCGGTTAAGAACAGCAATACCTACAAAGACCAAGATGGTATAACGCGCTACACTGCCAAAAAACTTAAATAACGTATCATCAAGCTGAGGGTGGCTGCTTGCAATAGCAACAATGGCGTTATAAACCTTACTTGCTATCCAAAGGCCAATAATAAGGATGGCTAGGGCAAGTAAAATATTGGTGGCCCATGCTAACGCAGCAGGCAGGTATTGATTAATATCGAGTGACGCTAAGAACTCTTCCATGGATACAATCCTCTGTAATTTGTGAAGTCGTCGCTATTTCGTTTGTTTGTTCAAATTGAGTTGCACCTCAATTGTGGCGCATAGTTATAAGCGAATTAATTTTTCTTTAGTATTGTTAAAAAGTATTAAAATTTATCAATGTCGACTAAAGAACAAGATTAAATTTCTCGGTAAAATAGGCTTTGCATTGTGCGGTGGAGCTTATTACGTATAATCCCGAATTCCTAACTAGCGCTGAGGCTGGCGTAAGTTATTTGGCTTGATTTAAGGTAAACCGATAGTGATAAAGCGCGATGTAATAGTGATTGGGGCCGGCGCAGCTGGGCTTTTTTGTGCAGCACAGGCAGGCGCGCGCGGACGCAGCGTAGAGGTGCTTGACCATGCCAAAAAAGTTGGGCGTAAAATTCTTATGTCGGGCGGCGGTCGTTGTAACTTTACCAATATGTATGCCGGACCTGAAAACTTTCTATCGCAAAACCCCCATTTTTGTAAGTCGGCGCTTAGCCGCTATACCCAATGGGACTTTATCGGTTTAGTGGCCGAACATGGGATTGCCTATCATGAGAAGACATTGGGCCAATTATTTTGTGATGATAGCGCCAAAGACATCGTTGACTTACTGCTCAATGAATGTAGTAAAGCGGGCGTTACCATTACTACCCGCTGTGAAATTTTAAGCGTAGAAAAAAACGAAAGTGGGTACTCACTTACAACGTCGAGCGGCGAATATAGCTGTAAATCTTTAGTTATCGCGACGGGCGGTTTAAGCATGCCAAAGCTGGGGGCCACACCGTTTGGTTACAAAGTTGCCGAGCAATTTGGTCTTAAGGTTTTACCTACTCGGGCAGCCCTTGTTCCCTTTACCCTGCACGATAAAGACAAAGATATCTTGGCAGAACTTAGCGGTATCGCGGTAGATGTATACGCAAGCTGTAACGACACCACGTTTAAAGAAGCCATGCTGTTTACCCACCGCGGTTTAAGCGGCCCAGCCATGCTACAAATATCTAGCTACTGGGAAGCGGGTGACAGCTTAAGTATTAACACGCTTCCCAATGACGATGCCACTGCGCTTATACAAACCGCGCGTAACGAAACGCCCGATGCCCTGCTTGCTACCTCTTTAAATAAAGTATTCCCTAAGCGCATGGTACAGAGCTTTATTGAGTATCATAACTGGCGCAACGTGCCGGTAAAACAGCTTACCCACAGCGAATGTGATGCCATTGCTGATACGTTAGAGAATTGGCAGGTGAAACCCAATGGCACCGAAGGTTACCGTACCGCAGAAGTCACCATTGGTGGGGTAGATACCAACGAGTTATCGTCTAAAACCATGATGGCCAAAAACGTGGAAGGCCTCTACTTCATTGGCGAAGTGGTAGACGTCACCGGCTGGCTAGGCGGCTTTAATTTCCAATGGGCGTGGAGCAGCGGCTGGGCAGCAGGGCAGGTGGTTTAAAACTTGATCTGAAATAATTAAAACGAAGACAGATGAAATTAGAGCGAAGACAATTTAGTTTCTTAGCTGTAGATAGTTGTGAGTTAAAATGATAAAGATTTATATATCTGGAGAAGTAAATAACAATTCGACAATAATTTGAAGCTACGCTTTAATTAAAGAAAGAAGCCAATGCCTATACACTGGCCTTATGTGACCTCTAATCTAACTTAATTCAGTTAATGATTATTTTTCTTTGAGCCGCCTAGCCACTTTTGATGCAGTCTTAATGTCCACTTCCCCATTAATGAGACAGTGCTGAATTAGAGTTTTCTAGTTTTTCTCGGTAAGCTGCCGGAGGCAGGTTACCGAGACTTTCATGTGTTCTTTCTTCGTTATAATCCAGTCGCCAGAACCAGGCCATTTCTCTTACTTGATTGAGATTTTCAAACAAGTAAGCATCCAGAAACTCTCTGCGGAATGAACCGTTAAAGCGTTCAACAAAGCCATTTTGCTGTGGCTTACCTGGCTGGATATATACCAGTTCAATATTATTGGTTTCACACCAATCTGTTAGCGTCGCCGAAATTAGCTCTGGGCCATTATCCATACGCAGCTGAGTTGGTAATCCTCGCTCAGCCTTAAGTTGTTCTAACACGCGTACGACACGGCCAGCGGGCAAAGACGTATCGACCTCTATAGCAAGGCATTCCCTCGTGCCTTCATCCACCACATTCAGTGTTCTGAACCGTTTACCGCAATATAACGTGTCATGCATAAAGTCCAACGCCCATTGATGATTAGCCTGATCCAGCACTTCCAGTGGCTGGGCTATTCGCTTGGGCAGTACCCGTTTAGTTCTGCGCCGCAGGTTCAATCCCATTTGGCAGTAAACACGATAGACGCGCTTGTGGTTGAAGGGAAAGCCTTTGAACCGCATTCGGCCAAAACACTTCCAGAAGCCCGCTCATGGCGACTTCTCCAAAACCGCATTGATGGCATCAATGACAGCAGCATCCGCTTTGCGCCAGTCTCTCTCTGGACGATAAAAGGTCGCACGGCCAATACCAACAAACAGACAGGCCTTTACGATACTTAGTCCCGCATCAACTAGGATGCTGACGCACTCTCGTTTCTCTGCTGTCACCAACCCTTTTTTGCGACAAGCTCCTTAATGGCATTATTTTCTAAGCTGACATCTGCAAACATCTTTTTAAGCTTGGCATTTTCTTCTTCAAGCTCTTTCAATCGTTTGACGTCAGACGCTTCCATGCCGCCGTACTTGGACTTCCAATTGTAATAGGTTGCGCTGCTGATACCGTGTTGACGGCAGACTTCCTCAACCTTCATACCTGCATCAACTTCTTTTAACACCCCAATAATCTGAGATTCTGTATATCGTGATTTTTTCATAGTCGTCTCCTGCATTAATCATTGCAGAAAACTCCAATTAAGTCTGTCTCAGTTTAGGGGAAGTGGACAAGACAACAAAGTTACAGCAATTCCGCAGGCGCCAATCAAGGAGCCGAGAAGCTGAAATGGAATTGAAGGAACAAATAGTAGGGGCGCACGTCCTAAGTAACCAAAAAGAACTAGACCAAATGCAAAGCAAAACGTAACCACGAATATAGCCCCTGGTACAATTTCTATAAATGGTGCGTTTATAGATGCTGCTCTTATACCAAAATCACCATTTCTCTTATATTGAACAAAGCTTCTACCGAGGACGGCTAGCGCCAAAAAACTACTAATTAAAATAAGCGAAACCATATCTATCCTTATCGTACATGACGTTAAGAATATGATTGTAAAGTCTATACTTAATAAAGAGTCAATAGGTACCTAAAAATCGTTCAGGTAAAACTTGGGCATTTACGAATAAATGCCCAAGAACACTACTGATCCCCTTTACTATGCACGAGTCGATAGAGTACAGGCAGCACTACCAGTGTTAGCAAGGTTGACGATATTATCCCGCCGATGACCACCGTGGCCAAAGGCCGTTGCACCTCTGCACCTATGCCCGTATTGAGCGCCATGGGCACAAATCCAAGGCTTGCCACTAGTGCTGTCATTAATACCGGACGCAAGCGAATAAGTGCCCCTTCAACAATGCTATTCACTAATTCTCCGGTTTCTAGCAAACGTTGCTTGATGAAGGACAGCATTACCAATCCGTTTAATACGGCAATCCCAGACAACGCGATAAATCCTACCGACGCGGATATGGATAAAGGCATATCCCTTAACCAAAGAGACATTACACCGCCTGTTAATGCCAAAGGGATACCTGTGAAGATAATCAACGCATCGCGTATAGAACCAAACGCAATTACCAGCATTGTCAAAATCACAAACAACGTAACCGGTACCACAATCGTCAATCGTTGACTCGCACTTTCGAGCTGCTCAAAGGTTCCACCATAGTCGAGCCAATAACCAGCAGGTAAATCTACTTCATCATTAATTCTCACCTGAGCTTCTTCAACAAAAGTGCCAATATCTCTGTCACGCACATTTGCTGTGACAACAATACTACGTTTGCCATTCTCCCGGCTTATTTGGCTAGGTACTTCTTTAAATGCCAGTGTGGCTAATTCGCTTATCGGTACATGCTCACCAGAGGGCGTAACTATGGGAATGGTCTCAAGCTGAGTGAGTTCATTTCGAATGTCGTCGGCATATCGCACGACAATTTCAAAGCGTCTGTCGCCTTCAAAAATCATTCCAGCGGTTTTTCCACCTGTCGCAGCATTGAGCCATAACTGCAAGTCGGCTATATCCAAACCAAAGCGTGCCAATTGATTAGGCTTTGGTGTGACGGTGAAGATTGGAATGCCTTCTACCTGCTCAAGCCTCGCGTCATCAGCCCCTTCAATCGTTGAAATAACGGACAAAATGTCAGAAGCAGATGCAAAGAGCGTATCTAAGTCATCCCCAAATAGCCTTATCCCCAAATCTGCCCTTACGCCACTAATCAATTCGTTAAAACGCATTTGAATAGGTTGGGTAAATTCATAATTATTGCCGGGCAAGGTAAACAAGTCCTCTTCAAACGTTTCGACTAGCTCGGCTTTAGTCATTGATGGATCGGGCCATTGTTCCCTAGGCTTCAAAATAACAAACGTATCAGTAATGTTGGGCGGCATAGGATCGGTAGCGACCTCACCCGTACCCGTGCGACCGAATACCGTCTGAACTTGCTCATACTGCATAAGTTTCGCTTCAAGTGCTTTTTGCATTTCAACCGCTTGTTCTAACCCAGTCCCAGGGATGCGTATCGCCTGTACTAAGATATCACCTTCATTGAGCTGAGGAATAAACTCCGAGCCTAATTTGCTGCCCATCCATAGACTGCCGATAACCAAAGCACTCGCACCTACTACTACTAGCCACCTAAAACGCAGCGCGCCCATTAAAATAGAACGATACACTGCCTTTGCACCAATAATAATTGAGTTTTCTTTTTCGCTAATTTTACCTCTCATGAAAATCGCTATCGCCGCAGGCACTACGGTAAAACAAAATACCATTGCGGCAAGCAAAGCCATTATCACGGTCGCTGCCATGGGGTGGAACATTTTACCTTCGACGCCAGTGAGCGTGAACAAGGGGATATAAACAATGGTAATGATCAATACACCAAACAAACTAGGACGTATGACTTCATTAGTGGCTTCATATACAACATTCAGTCTTTCTTTGAGCGGTAGAGTTGCGCCGTTTTGCTTCTGGGATTCGGATAATCGCCTGATACAGTTTTCAACAATGATAACTGCGCCATCGACAATCAAGCCAAAATCCAGTGCGCCTAAACTCATTAAGTTAGCAGACACATCGGTTTTGACCATACCCGATATCGTGGCAAGCATTGCCAGGGGTATTACAGCGGCTGTAATAAGTGCAGCTCGCACATTCCCAAGCAAAACGAATAGCACAACGATGACAAGTAAAGCGCCCTCGACGAGGTTTTTCTGTACTGTGTCGATGGTTTTGTCAACGAGGCTTGTTCTATCGTAAACCGCTTCAAGGATAACGCCCTCGGGTAAGCTTGTTTTAATGGTTTCGAGCTTACTGTCCACAGCTTTGGCGACCGTACGAGAGTTTTCTCCCACTAACATCATTGTCGTGCCAATCACTGTTTCTTGGCCATTTAACGTGCCGGCTCCAGAGCGCAGCTCTTTACCGAGGTTGATTTGGGCGATGTCTTGAATTTTTACCGGTACGCCATCAATGATCTTAACAACCACTTGGCCGATATCGTCGATGCCCCTCAGTTGGGCTTCCGATCTGATCAGTACTTGTTGCCCATTTTGTTCTACAAAACCAGCGCCTTGATTCGCATTGTTGCGTTCTAGCGCACTGAGAAGGTCACCTGTACTTATCCCAAAGTTTATCATTGCGACTGGATTAGGATTCACATGATATTGCTTTTCAAATCCGCCTATCGCATAAACCTCGGTCACCCCCTCAACAAGCGACAATTGGGGCTTAACTACCCAATCATGGATCTCCCTTAATGCCATAGCATCATAGGGTTGACCGTTGTCCTGTCGCGCCTGAGGCTCAGCACTTAACGAGTACATGTAAATTTCACCCAAGCCTGTGGCGATAGGGCCCATTTCAGGGGTTAACCCTGTTGGCAATTGCGCCGCGATGGCGGTGAGACGCTCGTTGACGAGATTTCGTGCGAAATATAAATCAGTGCCCTCTTTAAACACGACTGTGACTTGCGACAAGCCATAGCGTGATATCGAGCGGGTATACGATAAATTAGGCAAACCGGCCAGCGAGGTTTCAACTATAAACGTTATGCGTTGCTCAGTCTCCAAAGGCGAGTAACCTGGGGTTGCGGTATTTATCTGCACTTGCACGTTGGTGATATCAGGCACAGCATCAATCGGCAGTTGTTTGTAACTGTACATACCAAAAAAGGCGACAAACAAGGCGAACAACATCATGACACCACGGCGCTCAATCGACAGACGGAGTATTCGTGCAATCATGCTCTCACCTCACCGTTTTTATGGACTTGGCTTTGCTTTTGACAATAAATGCGCAGGTAATTAGTCATCATCGCCCGCCTCCATTTTTAATAAATCAGCTTTTAGTAGATAGCTATTTTCTACAACGACTTGCTGGCCTATTTGAACGCCCTTCACAATCTCTACTAAACGGTTGTCCGTGTTCCCAAGTTTTACTTGGCGGGGGTAAAATCGTTCCCCTTCTTTGACAAAAACAATGGTTTGCCCATCTAACTCTTGTATTGAACTTTTGGGGAGTGCCAGATTGACTTCTTGGAAACCAATCTGAATATAACCCTCTACCATAGCGCCTAAAGGCCAATAACCACTGCCATTATTAACGTTCACAAACGCGATAGAATAGGGTTTGTCATCCGGTGAGGACGTAATGTGGCTTATACTTGATTGTTGCTGCAATTCCTCAAGCCTTAAAGTGACTTCCATATCAGCGGCAATATGAGTACGTTGTTTGGGGAAAATAGCCAATTGAGCAATTGCGCGAGAGTAATTAGCAACAGAAAGCAGCACTTGACCGTTGGTGAGCTCACCATCATTGGCGTGTCTAGCTATGATTTTTCCAGACATCGGTGAGGTGATTGAGTATTGATTTAAACTCTCGTTTGATTCAATGATTGCCAGTGTGTCACCTTTTTCTACTTTATCTCCAATATTCACCATGATACGTTTTACAACACCGTCGAAGCGGGCACGAATATGACTCAGTGACGCAGGATCATGAACTATCCGCCCAAATGTTCTGGTTGTGAGCGATAATGATCCTGACGCGGCTGAAGCAGTCACGATATCGTGTTCAAGCATCCGTTCTTGAGATAACACTACGTACTCGGGTCTTTCTTCGGCTTCCTCATCGTCATCATCAGCCAGGGCGACAGTAGCAAACAGTAAAGTAAGTAGCATGGCTAACACGCCAAGCAAGTCACGTGCGCTAGTGAGTAATGTAAATTGTGATGTATTCATTATTTTTTCTCTAGTAATTCTGATGATTGAGCAGACGTCGAGGGAGAGTCAGAAAACACGGGAATTCCCGTAAGTGCCTCTAGATCTGCGCTTCGAAGGTGGACTAAGCCTGCGGCTTTTATCAGTGTTCGTTGCATATCTATGAGTTGCTGTTGCGTTGTCACCCACTCTATATAGTTGTAGCGACCACTTTCATAGCCATCCCGCGCCAATTTCAATGCAGATTCCAATGTGGGAACGACATTGTCTTGAAGGGTCGTAACAGTGAGCAAGGCTTGGTCTTTTGCGCTAATGACTTGATTTAATTGGCGAGTGAGTTCACGAATTTTCGCTTGTTTTTGATAGTCGATACTGTCAAGCAATGCGCGCTGTTGTTCGTATTCTCCTAGATTCCGCTGCTTGGTATTTAACGGCACCGAAATACTGGCGACTAACGCTGTGTCATTAATTCCCTGCATTCTTCGGATACCGGCTTCCCACGCAATGTCGAACTGCTGACTGGCCTGAACCACTCTCAATCTGGCCTCTTGTACCCGATAGTTATCAGCATAAAGCAGAACGTGTGGATTGTTTTGAAGCTGTGAAAGCATATGTTCAAGTGATAGTGAATTTGGAAACGATAACAGTGCCCCTTCAACTTCCGCAAACGCAGCGTTAGTGTCACCCCACATGATGGCCAGGTCGCGTTTATACTCATTGAGTTTTTGTTCACTTATCAATAACGACAAACGCGCCTGCGACAACGCTGACTCTGCACGTTTTTTCTCAAGTGGTGAAGAAGCCCCCGCTTCAACCCGTGTAGAGACTGTCTGAAGCATTGTGCGAGCCAGCATTTCAGCTCGTTGCTCAGTCTTGTGCAACGCTTGTTGGACAATGACATTGATATATCGTCGAGTTGTTTCACCCAAGATGTCCAGCGTACGAATGCGCCGTTGTGTAAGCAGTTGAGCTTTTTTTGAACTCACCACATTCATTCGGCCGCTGACTTTATCTCCAAGCTCGATGACCGACGATAAGGTCAGTGTCAATTCGGCATCTTTGATACCAGACACTTCGCCTGTTCCCAACACATTTTCAACTTCAACCCCAACAGATATTTCAGGTCGTAAGCTGGCCATTTTTGATTCACCATCCAAAGCCGAAGATTTAAATTCGAACACAACTAAATCTGGGTTGTTTGATAATGTGCGTTTGAGCGCATTTTCAAGCGTGATTGAAGACTTTTGCGCATTGGCAGATTGAACAGATATGCTCATGGTTACCAGTGCAGCAGATATCAATTTCAGATACGCTGAGCTAGCTTTTTTTATGCCCAATGGGCGTGAAGAACTCATAAAAGAACCTTTTGTTCATAAGATAACGACATACATGGAAAGCACCCATGCAAACATATAGGAGGGAATGGATTAATGTTGAGGTGGGCGCAAAAGGCCTTCGACTAGGCCGTCAGTGACGTTGCGGGAATAACTGTATTGATTGGTATATAACGGTTTAGATACGTCATTTATTGGGTGTTGTGCAAGAAACTTAATCTGTCCACATTGACACAGCACACATTGGAAACACTTAGACTCTTCACTCGACGTATTATCACCAGCATTTACATTTTTTTCGGGAACATCATAAGTGCCTATCGACTTTGATTGTTCAGGGACTGACGATACCTCCGCAGGGTAGTCATCGCATTGAGCGGCGAACGAAAAGCCCGATTGACACATGAGCAAAGTAATAAGTAGCCATGCCAACCTACGCAGTTTTGATGTGCAATTAAAAATTGGCATTTTCTTATCAACTTTGCGCATTAAGCGCTCGCTGTCTTTCATTTCCAGCATCTTCGAGGATCATTTTTGCCCCGCGCAACACAACGCACGAAACTATCACACCGATAACCAGATCAGGCCATCGAGAATCGAGCCAAAACACCAAAACGCCAGCAAAGATAACACCTAAGTTGGCAATCACATCGTTGGCTGAAAATATCCAGCTTGCCCGCATATGCACTTCTTCATTTCTTTGTTTGCGTATGATCACAAGACAAATGACATTAGCAACCAGTGCAACTGCCCCCATAGCCATCATTAGTCCCGATACAGGTTCGCTACCGTAAATTGACCGTCTTACAATATCAATGATAATCAACACACCCAGTGCCATCTGAAAAAAGCCGCTAATTCTAGCCGCATTGGCTTTGTGCAATAGCGATTTACCAATAGCATAAAGGGCAACACCATAGACAACTGCGTCGGCGAGCATATCAAGTGAATCGGCTATTAATGCGGTTGAATCAGCAAGCAACCCGATCCCCATTTCTATAACAAACATTGTCGCGTTTATTCCCAAAAGCCAATACAAAACCTGTCGTTGAGACTGGTCTTTTATTTCAACTTCGCACCCACATCCGCTCATTAGAAACACACTCTTTACTGATGAATAGTATGAGTATAAAGTCTATACTTGGTATAGAGTCAACGGTTAGGAGAAAAAAATGAAAATTGGTGATGTCGCAAAGACGACAGGTTGTAGTATTCAGACCATTCGTTTTTATGAAAAGAAGGGGCTCTTGCCTGAGCTTAAGCGCTCAAGTGGAAATTATCGTGTCTACGACAAGGGGACTATTGAACAACTCCTGTTTATCAAACAGTGTCGTTCATTAGATATGTCTATCATGGAAGTAAAAACGCTAATGGACAGTCGTTCGAGGCCAGATCAGAGCTGTTCAAATATCAATACGTTAATAGCTAAGCATTTATCAGACGTCATTATTCGCATTGAAGAGCTAAACGCATTAAAGTCATCACTCGAAAATATGGCGTCATCGTGTGACCAAGACAAAACCATTAGGGACTGTGGTATTTTAAATTATTTACACACTTAAAATTGTAAGAAGAACACAATTTCACTGTGCGCGCTCACCTTAACTTGTATCTATCGGCTAACATTCGTCATTTGTGTAGATTTATAAGGCAAAAATCAATAGCCTGAACTTTTGATACTGAGTCAGCCATGAATCGACCAGACTTCTCTAGACACTTAATCGCTTTATAATTATGTGTACTAAGGAGAAAAGATGTCTCAGCGATTTACAGAAGAATTTAAGATACAAGCCGTTAAACAAGTTATCGATCAAGGTTATTCGGTGGCAAGTGTGTCTGAGAGGCTGGGAGTGACTAGCAGTTCACTTTATAACTGGATAAAATCCTACGGCCCAGATAGTGAAGAACATAAGCAATCTCGAGAACAATCCGACCGAATTAAGCAGCTAGAAAAAGAGCTTAAACGCGTAACAATGGAACGCGACATCCTAAAGGAAGCCACCGTATTTTTCGCGGGCGAGTCAAAGAAAAATACGCGTTCATAAAAGCCAGGCTCAAGAATTACCCAATAAAACTCATGTGTGAAGCACTCTCAATACAACGAAGTGGCTTTTATGCATGGGTGGATAAGCCGAAATCAAAGCGACAGTTAGAAGATGAGCGCCTGATGGGGTTAATTAAGCATTCTTGGCTAGAAAGTGGCTGTGTCTATGGGTACAGAAAAGTCACGAGCGACCTTAAGGATTTAGGCGAAGCTTGCAGTAAGCACCGTGTAGCTAAATTGATGAAGCTAGAAGGTATAAAGGCACAAGTCGGTTATAAAAAACATAAAGGCCACTTCAGCGGCAAGCCTGCGGTTGTTGCCGATAATGTGCTTGATAGGCAGTTTACGGTTGCTACACCGAACAGATACTGGGTCACTGACATTACCTACATCCGAACTCATGAAGGGTGGCTCTACCTCGCCGTCGTTTTAGACTTATACTCTCGCGCTGTGGTTGGTTGGTCGATGAGTTCTCGTATGGAATCAGAACTCGTTACTCAGGCACTGCTAGCAGCAGTATGGCGAAGAAAACCCAAGAATCAAGTGCTCATACACTCAGATCAAGGGAGTCAATTTACAGGCTATGAGTGGAGTGACTTCTTAACAGAACATAATCTCAAGGCTAGCACCAGTTGGTTTTGTTCAAGGCCTGATGCATAGCGGTTTTCTGCGTTTAATTTACCAAATACTAATTCTACTTCTTGTTCTCAAAAAGCGCCTCTTACTATATCCCTGGACTAATCCCCTGTGAACGGCATTAGCTGACATTGACGGGCGAGCTGTACGGAATTGGGCTACGTACACTGCTTGATCATATCGCCAGGAACAAGGCTTTACGTATATAAAACCGGCTTTAAGTTCAGTATTCTTATTACTGAATAAGGATTACTGTTTTGCTCTGGTATAAAAGGGGTTATGTTGAAATTTTCGTAGTGTATTGGGTTAATACTCTAAGGAGAATAGATGAATGTGGTTGACGGGCGGTAAGCGTATCACTAATATTAAAAATAACACGCCCGCCAAGCCTCTTAACAATGCTCAAATTGTGCGGGCTTTTTTATGCCTGAATTTTACGTCATGGAAGATAAGGCATAATGAATCAATTCAACAAACCCGCGGTTAGTGTTACAGAACAAATCAGCATTCTTAAAAATCGCGGTCTAGCCATTCAATTTCCAGAGCGTGCGGAAAGATATTTAGAAGTAATAAGCTATTTTCGCCTTAGCGCATATATGCGCCCCTTCCAAAAGAATATAAACAAACGAGGTGTAGACCATCAATTCAAAGATGGAACTGAATTTAAACAAATAGTGAACTTGTACTCTTTTGATAGAGAATTGCGATTGCTCATTATGGACGCTATTGAGAGAGTAGAAGTTGCAATTCGAGCTACCTTGAACAACGTGATGGCTAACAAGTATCAAACTGATGATATATGTAGTGGTTCTCACTGGTACTTGAATAAATCATTATTTAAATCATCATATCAGCACAAACGACTGTTAAAAGAAATCGAAGACAAGCAATCAAAAGAATTCAACGATCTTCAGAGAGACGTAAAAAAGATTGAACGAACTTCAGCTGCCGCAGAAATTAAAGTACGGCGGATTGAAAGAAGAGTTAGAGAGAATTATGCCCGCTTTTACCAACATACATATGATTCGCCTCAGCTTATGCCTGGTTGGGCGATGGTAGAAGAACTAACTCTCGGGAGTATATCTCACCTATATCGAGGGCTAGCAAGAGATAGCGACCGTAAAGACATAGCTAGAAGATTTGACTTACCTCAAGAGGTTCTTGAAAGTTGGTTGCATACGCTAAACTTTGTGAGGAATTGTTGCGCACATCATAGTCGGCTTTGGAATAGAGAGTTGTCTGTTCAGCCCAAAATTCCCAATGGTGATAACTGGCAGATGCCAGATAGATTAGAGCCCAGCCAGGTTCAGCCTAAGCGTCGTATCTATATGGTGTTACTTATGTTAGGTCACCTGATGAGACAGGTTAGTCCAGATAGTCAATGGCATAAGAAAGTAAAAGCGCTGGTTACACTTCATCCCGAAATCCCAATATTTCCTATGGGCCTTCCTGATGATTGGCTTACCCACGAATTCTTCATTAGTTAAGTACCACTAGACATCAAAACATCTTCATGAAATACAAATTTGCAAAGCCAATGAGTGAGATTAAGTAAAAATCATTCATAATAAAATATATTCGTTTTACTGATCCTCATTTGCAGCCTCTAACATTAAAACGACATACCTATCGCCAAACCCGCTACCACCGCACTTTTATGGTTTCGATGGTAGTCGTAATGAAGTTGGGGCGACACGGTAAAGCCAGCCATTTCAAATTCGTACAAAAGGCCTAAGCGGGCGACTTCCATTTTATGACTGCCATGAAATTCTAGGCCTGGGCCAATTTGTGCAATGAAGTGGTTAGTAATATGAAGGTCGGCAACCAGTAAGTAGGTATAGGCATCTAAGTCTTCGTATGCGTACTCTGCAACAAAGCCAACGCCTAAAAAGTCATTAAGCCTGTATTCGTAATCGATACCCAGCGTAAACGCGTTGCCGCACTCTTTTGTGTACTTTTGTGTAGGTTGTGCCTACAAGCGCAGACAAATGGTGTGGTGTTGATTGCCAGTGATGAGCATTTCCTTTTGCACCAACGCCAGAGGCATAAGCTGAGGCACCCAGCAAAACGGTTGCTAAATAAACTCGCATGGTCTTACTCACTTACGTTCTAATCGTGACTTCCCAGAAAGTTGTACTTTCTAGCACTCATTAAAGCGTAGGTATGATTCACGTCTCTTGCCAATGGACTTTAGTTTAACGACTTTACCAGATAGGAGGTTGATGAGGTTATAGGTTAAGCTAATTGATTAAGGTAATAGAAGTTACCGCCCATTATCCATACCGCTAAAGTTTCGTTAGATTTTAGTACAAGTGGTGAGCGCAAAGAGTATGAAGAAACTTAATAGATATGACAGGGACAAATTTAATAATGCCTACACTAACATGCCCGCGATAGGAAGCCTTAGGCCTAATTAACGTTGTTTTTCCTTATAACTTTGTCGTGAAGCGGTAGTCTTGTCTATACTCGGATAGTGCGAACAAATATAGGCTTGCTCAGCAGGAAATATATCGTCAAAACCACAATAGAGGAGTGTCATTATTTTAATACGCGGAGTGTCACGTGCTTAAGCAGTTGGTTTATCGAAGCAAAGCTACGGAAAAATTTAGTGAGGAAGACTTATCGAAAATAATGTCAGACTCCCTACCGTACAATGAGCCAAATGGCATTACAGGTATTTTGTTATTCGATGGTGAATACTTTTTTCAAGTGCTTGAAGGAGAAAGCGAAAAAGTCGAAGCGCTCTATGAACATATCAAAAAGGACAGGCGTCACAGTGCTATCGTAAAGGTAACAGAAATTGTTATTCACGAACGTAACTTTGGTGCTTGGCTTTTAAGAACCCTGCTGGTTAATCAAGGTAGTCGCTGTTACTGGCTGCCCACAGACCTAAACCTTAATCGAGAAAGTCGAATATTTGCGTTACTAAACAGTTTTGCTTCAGGTAAATGGCGAAACTGCTTGAGTGATGACGATCGCAAGAAAATTAACGCGAAAGTGGCAGTTAAAGCTGCATCTGTTGATGCTTTCGAAAACTCCAACATTCAGTTCGCTTTCCAGCCCATTGTTGATACGTTTAAAGGCAGAGTCTCAACAATAGAAGCATTGATAAGAAGTGACGACGGCAGATACCCTGAAGCTATCCTCGACAGTTTACACGGTGATGAAAAATATAAGTTTGACCTTGAGACTAAGGCTATAGCAATAGCCCAAGGGGCTAAGTTACTCAACCCATCCCAATCACTTTCGGTAAATTTATGCCCGGGCGCTATCACACATATGCCGAATGTGGCTGACTATTTGTGCTCTTTATTAAATCAACATAAATTAAAACCAAAACAACTGGTGCTAGAGGTCACGGAAACGGAAATTATTAGTGAAAGCGCTGCATTCTACGACGTTATTGCGCGTATACGCTCGCGCGGAATTCAAATCGCTATCGATGACTTTGGTGCAGGGTACGCTGGTTTATCTCTGCTCGCAGATTTTTCGCCCGATATAATAAAACTCGATAGAAAGATTACTACAGGTATTCATGAAGACGGTCATCGTCAGGCAATTACTGAAGCTGTGTTAGAGTTTGGTAATGCAATGGGCATTCCACTGGTTGTGGAAGGCGTCGAAACAATGGAAGAGTGGCTGTGGCTTCAGCATGTAGGTGTTCAAAGGTTTCAGGGCTTTTTGTTTGCAAGGCCGCGGCTTAATGGTCTATCGGAAATAAATTTTCAAGTGTTAAAGAGCAACACACAAGCACTGGGTTCGCGCCTTTATAGCGAATAAAAATTCACGTGAGTTGTGCCTTGGCCACTTTTTTAACTGCTGTGGTTAAATCGGCAAGTGCTGCTGACTCAAGCGTAGTCCAATGCCAAAACAGCGGTACTCCCAGCTCTTTTTTGGGAAACAGTGGGATTAACTCACCCTCTTTGACCTCTTGCGCTACCTGAAGTGTTGGCAGCAGCGCCCAAACCACGCCATCTAACGCCATTTTTACAAAACCATGAGACGAGGGATACCAGTGACAGGTAGTAAACGTAGGCGCAATATTTAAACATTCCCTTTGATAGTCGGTAAGTAGCGTTACATCGTATTCATCGTACAAAAGCCCCGGCGTATTCATTACATGTTCAGGCGATATTCCGTTACTAAGATGCCGCTCTATGAAACGAGGCGAAGCATACAGCTGATAGCGCATGGTGCCTAACCTGACCGACTGGCCACCGGTGACAGGTGTTCCCGTTTGGCTAATGCATGCCATAACCCGCCCTTGTTGTAATATCTCTCTGGTTTGGGTTTGATCTGCGTTGACGATGTGCACTGGATTGGCGTGCTTTTCACTGAATGAAGCCATAACTTGTGAATACCACGTGGCAAGCACATCATTGTTCACTGCTATACTGATAGGTGCTGCCGAGGCTTCTAAACCACTTTTTATATTTAATGCTTCTTCAAGCACACTCACTTTCTGTATATGAGCAAGCAGCTCTTTCCCAAGCGGTGTTGCTTTCAATGGCTTAGTACGCACCATCACCGGGCCACCCACACTTTGCTCTAAGCGTTTTATCTTCTGAGAAACCGCCGATTGCGTAAGATTTAGCGCCTGCGCGCCCTTTTCAAACCCTCCGTACCGAAGAACTTCGTGAAAGCATCGTAGCGCGTCGTAGTCGAGCATGGTGATCCTGTGAAAAGAAGGTTATTAATATTAATTTTGCTTATTAAAGACAAAAATCATTAATTTAATTTAGCTGTTTAAGGTGTATAAAATCAAGCCAATTATTCAGGTTGCTACGGCGTATTGATAGTCAATGATGAGCAACCAGCTCGTTCTATTTTATTTATCTATTTACTTTAAGAGGCAGACAACATGTTGGCGGCAGCAACAAGTGGTTTCGTGATGGGCGGTACCCTTATCATCGCAGTAGGCGCACAAAACAGCTTTCTGATTGAGCAGTCGATGAAAAAGCAGTGGACCACCCTATTCGTTTTACTGTTTATTCTTAGCGATGCCATTTCAATTAGCCTGGGTGCGATGGGCTTTGGCTTGTTGTTGCAAGAGTATCCAATGCTAGTGACGGTGACCAAATGGGCTGGCGTAGCATTTTTGTTATGGATAGCGTTTAACAAGATTAAGTCGTCGTTAGCAAATGATGCCTTGGTGTTAGCGATGGCGAAAAAGCAACTGTCGTTTTAAAAAGGCGCTGTTAATTGCATTGGCAGTAACGTGGCTTAATCCACATTTCTACTTAGACACGCTATTGCTAATGGGGAATTTGGCAAGTCAGTGGCAAGAAAATAAATGGTGGTTTGTGGGCGGTGCGATTGGCGCATCCGTAGTGTGGTTTGTGGGGCTAAGTACCCTGACCGCGCGCTTTGCCCATCATATGCAACGTCCCAATTTTTGGCGCTGGTTTAACCGCCTAAATGCGGCCGTGTTGGGGATGGTAAGTATACAGTTGGCAAGCCTTTAGCTAAGACACGCTGAGTCGCAAAATTCTAAGACGCGTTGAAACCCAGGCTTTCGTTGAAACGGTATACTACTGCGGTAAGTCAAACCACTGATTTAAAGGATGTACAGGTGAGCTGGATTTATTTGATAACGGCGGGCTTGCTGGAAATTGGGTGGCCCGTAGGACTTAAAATGTCGCAAGAGGCGGAAACCCGTGTCATGGGCATTCTACTGGCCATAGGTTTTATGGCTGCCAGTGGTTTTTGCCTTTGGATGGCACAAAAACAAATTCCCATAGGTACGGCGTATGCTGTATGGACGGGCATAGGGGCAGCGGGCACGTTTTTGGTAGGCGTGGTGTTTTACGGCGACCCTGCGTCGTTAGCACGCTATTTTGGCGTGGCGCTTATTGTGGCGGGCGTTGTTGTACTTAAACTAGCGCACTAATGTGGAGGCGGCCAACCTGAGCGGCCAAAAGCAAATAAAAAGCCCGTTCGCTTTTCATTGTGAACGGGCTTTTTTACCTTTCTACGCCTCAATTATGCAAGCGTGGGGCTATATTTAGTAATACCCTAGCTGGCTTCTAAGTTCGGCCATAAAAGTTTCAATACGCTCAGCATTTTTGCCTAAATCGCTTTTCCCTACGCGTGATTTACTGCGTACATCAACCAAGGTGTCATCGCTTTTAGCGGTTAACCTGATAACCACGTCGTCTTTGAAGCCGAACCAAGTGGTGGTGTCGGTGGCTTCCAGTGTGTTAGGTAAAGCGCCATCGCTAACGCGTTCCCAACCCAGTGCCTCTATCGCTTTCTCTGCGGCCATATAAACTTCATTGACGGGCTGTGGCAACAGTTGAGTTTTAATTTCAGGGTAGGCTTCTATCTGCTGTTTGGTGACGTCGCCGCCTTCATAGGCTACCGAGTTAGGCGCGCCTTCGCGCAGTGGTGCGATAGCTACAAATTCGGGTGGGTTTGTCACGTCGGTGGTGATATCGTGAATGGGGGGAACCGCGCTTGCCTTGCTCATCATGCTAACCGGCATGCCTACCGCAATTAGCGCAAGAATAGCGCAAACAAGCGTACTGCCCCAGTTTACGTTTTTACGGTTTAGTAATACCTGCAAAATAATAAGTATGATGGCTGCGCCGCCGACATATACGCCGAAGCGTAACGATGTAAACGCGGTGCCTAGGCTGACGCCAGCGTATTGATACAGTGGGCCAGGCAATACCACCATGAGAAAACCAACTATGCTGGTTAGGGCAATGAGTGCTTTCAAGTGAACTCCAAGGTTGTTATTTTAGTTTGACCAACCTACTTTAACAGTCAAATGGGAATTTTGGATTAGTTTCTCGCAATAAAAATGGGGGCCGTTTATTTTGCTGAGCCCTTTTATTTAAGTAAAAACTCTCTACAGCCCGAATCTAAAAAAGGTAAGTCGCATTGCAAAGTGAGACAGTCGATGAAGCTATTTACGTACAACAAGCTGAGTTGTTGGTTGACCTTCTCTCTACCTTCAAGCCTTTTTTTATAAAGGGTATTAGCGAATACGCGCTTATCGAGCTGTTGAAAAAAGGCCCCCTATCAGTTTTTCGATGAAGACGCGCTGCGTGACCCACTTATTCTCTTTAAAACCCATTTCGTTTTGTTTCACGCGCTTTATCAATTGAAACGCGATTGGCGCGAGCGAAATGAAGGCGAGTTAGATATTCATGCGCTTAATATTTCGTTAAAGCCCATTGATAAATCAGACGCTGAGCAAAACGACGGGGCCAAATTAAGAGGCAAAGTAATAACGGAACCAGATAAGCTGGCTGAATACTACTTGGATTGGTCTAACTTCGAGAAGACCGACCGCGATAGCGTTGAAACATTATTAAACGGGTTTTGGCAGCGCATGGCAGGGTTGCGAACCGCCAACTATCAGCAAAGTGATATTGATAATGCCCACGACTTACTAGGGGTAAATGAGGCGGATGGCGTATCGCGCATGTCATTAAAGCGCGCCTACAAAAAAACGCTTCAGCGCGTGCATCCTGATAAAGGGGGTAATGGGCAACAGGCGCAAAAGGTTATTCAGGCATATCAGATGCTATGTGCGTACTATTCGCTAAATTCGGCAAAATAGAATGATACTGAGCGTATAATTTCGCATTATTCGTATAATGTATATGGCCTACGGCAGTTAAACGACAACAACGGTAACTTCAGCTTCATTCTCTTTTATTCTGATGTATAAATGCGCACAATATGAACGATAAGAGCGCAGATTCGTACTAACGAGCGTTTAACTGTGCCACACCTCTTCCGATTATCATCGTATCGGTCTAGTAGGGCTGTAGATAATTAGGCGCATTGGAAGCAAACATTCTTAGTTTTATATTGGAAATACGGAACAAAGGCCGTGTTCTGTAAACGTTATTGGGAAATAGAAAATTTATGAGTCGCATTTTTTATGTTACTGCAGCATTAATAACCCTGTTGGGCGTTATTGGGTGTTCGAACGAAGGTGAGCAAGCGCAGCAAGGTGCTCAGCAAGGTAAGCCTGCACCTTCCGTATCGGTAGTTACGCTGGAAAAACAACCTGTAGTACATGAAATGGTGTTGCCGGGCAGAGTTAGCCCGTCTCGTCAGTCTCAGGTGCGTCCCCAGGTAGATGGTGTTATTACCGAGCGCCTATTTGAAGAAGGCGCTTATGTAGAAAAAGGTCAGCAGCTTTATCAAATTGACGAGGCACGCTACCTGGCGCAGCTAAATAGTGCTAAGGCTGATTTAAAAAGCGTAGAGGCAAACCTTAAAACACTGGAAGCGAAAGCTCGCCGTTACGACGACCTTGTGGCGCAAAATGCGGTAAGTAAGCAGGAATACGACGACGTTATTGCCCAAAAAGACCAGGCGCAGGCCGCCATTAGTGTGGCTGAAGCCGCAGTTGATGTGGCTAAAGTAAATATGGGCTATACCAAGGTATACGCGCCGATAAGCGGGCGTATTAGCCGTTCGTTTGTAACCGAAGGTACCCTTGTCACTACCAATCAGGCACAGCAGCTTGCCACCATAACCCAGTTAGATCCTGTTTTTATTGATATGCAAGAATCAGGGTCGTCAATTATCACATTGCGCCAATCAATGCGTAAGCAAGGCTCTATGGACGTAGAGTTGACGGTCGATGAAGTGACCGGTAAGCGCTATGAACAAACCGGAAGCGTAAAATTTTCTGAAGTCACCGTTGATGAGAGCACGGGCTCAGTAACCCTTCGCGCAGAAATGCCAAACCCTGAAGGCGTGTTACTGCCAGGGTTATTTGTAAAAGGCCACGTTATCACTGGCCGTGAAAACGCGCTATTAATCCCTCAGCGTGCCACCACTCGCCAGCCTGACGGCTCGTTGTCTGTGTATGTTGTTAACAAGAACAATGAAGTTGAAGGTCGAACCTTAGAAATTGGCAAAATTTACCGCGATCAGTATGTGGTTTTAAACGGCGTGAGTGAGGGCGAGAAGGTCATTGTAACTGGGTATCAGAAGGTTAAACCTGGTGCAAAAGTTAACCCGTCTGAATGGCAACCGTCATCACGTGGCTCACGATAGCAAGCAAGGGATTTAAGTAATATGGCTCGTTTTTTTATAGACAGGCCCGTGTTTGCATGGGTGCTCGCAATTATCACTATGATGGCTGGTGTACTTGCCATTACTTCACTGCCAATTGAGCAATATCCCAAGGTGGCTCCCCCTTCGGTGACCATTTCGGCAAGCTATCCTGGAGCGTCGGCAGAAACCGTTGAAAACTCGGTAACGCAGGTTATCGAACAAAGCCTAACGGGTATCGACAATTTGCGTTATTTCTCGGCAAGTAGCTCGAACAGCAGCCTGTCGATAACGTTAACATTCGAACCCGGTACCGACCCTGATATTGCGCAAGTTCAAACGCAAAACAAGGTGCAAGGCGCTTTGCCGCTGTTGCCAACCCAAGTGCAGCAGCAAGGGGTAACAGTAACTAAGGCGAACAGTGCTTTTGCACTGGCGGTGGGTTTTTATTCTGAAGACGACAGCATGACGCAGTATGATCTGAGCGACATGTTAGTGTCGAGTTTCCAAGACCCAATATCCCGTGTAAACGGGGTAGGTAATGTGCGGGTTTTTGGTGCGCAGCGTTCTATGCGTATTTGGTTAGACCCAGATAAACTGTATAGCTACAACCTGACTCCCACGGATGTTCAGGCAGCGGTGCAGGTTCAAAACACCGATGTGTCAGCAGGGCAATTAGGTGGTTTACCGGCTATTGAAAATCAGCAAATAAATGCGACTATTCAAGCGCAAAGCCGCCTACAGACCGTAGAAGATTTTGAGAACATCGTACTTCGCGTAAATACCGATGGTTCGCAAGTGCGAGTACGAGATGTGGCGCGGGTAGAGCTTGGTGCACAAAGTTACGATGTTATTGTTCGCTACGATAGAAGGCCTGCTTCTGGCATGGCCATCAGCTTAGCGTCGGGGGCTAATGCCCTAGACACGATAAAAGCCGTAAAAGCCCGGGTTGAAGAGTTACGTTCAAACCTACCTGATAGCGTAAAAGTGGTTTATCCGGTCGATAGCTCACCTTTTATCGAGCTATCTATTGAGTCGGTGGTACATACCTTAATTGAAGCCGTAGTGTTGGTATTTTTGGTGATGCTACTTTTCCTTCAAAACTGGCGTGCCACTCTTATTCCTACTATTGCGGTACCGGTTGTTTTACTGGGTACATTTGCGGTGCTACTGGCCTTTGGTTTTAGTATTAATGTACTGACCATGTTTGCCATGGTGCTTGCCATCGGGCTGTTAGTGGACGACGCCATCGTAGTTGTAGAAAACGTTGAGCGTATTATGGAAGAGGAAGGCCTTTCGCCTGCCGAAGCCACTAAAAAGTCGATGTCGCAGATTACGGGGGCGTTGGTAGGTATTGCAGCCGTTCTTTCAACCGTATTCATTCCCATGGCGTTCTTTAGCGGTTCTGCCGGGGCGATTTACCGCCAGTTCTCTGTGACTATCGTGTCGGCGATGGCGTTTTCAGTATTAGTTGCCATTGTGCTTTCCCCTTCGTTGTGTGCCACGTTGTTAAAACAGCATTCCGAAGATCATGACAAGAACAAAGGCTTCTTTGGCTGGTTTAACCGCACCTTTAACAAGGGGCGTGACCGCTATCAAAGAACCACCACTCACATGGCGAAACGATTTAAGCGCTATTTCGTGGTGTACGGGTTATTAGTGGGCGGCATGGCGTTTATATTTAGCCAGCTTCCAGGTGCGTTCCTTCCCGATGAAGACCAAGGGCGAATGATGGTGCTCGTCAGTACACCGCCAGGGGCAACAGCAGGACGAACGCTAGAGTCAATTAAACAGGTTGAAGACTACATTCTTGAGCAGGAAAGCGACGCAGTTAACGGTATGTTTGCGGTAGTGGGCTTTAGCTTTGCAGGTCAAGCACAAAATGCCGGCATGGCGTTCTTAAACTTTAACGATTGGAGTGTGCGAGACGAGAGTGATTCTGCATTCGCGGTTACGCAGCGCGCGTTTGGTGCCTTTAGCCAAATTCAAGATGCCTCGGCGTTTCCCATTGTACCGCCACCCATTATGGAGTTAGGCAACGCGACAGGCTTCGATATGCAGCTGGTGGATCGCGGTGGAAACGGTCATGAAGCCTTAATGAATGCCCGTAATCAGCTATTGGGTATGGCTGCGCAGAATCCGAAACTTGCAGGTGTGCGCCCCAATGGCTTAAGTGATGTTCCTCAGTTTAAGATTAATATCGACAGTGAGAAAGCATCGGCACTCGGCTTGAATTTAAGTGAGATTAATAACGCGCTTCAAATTGCCTGGGGCTCAAGCTACGTCAACGACTTTATCGATAAGGGGCGTATTAAGCGCGTATATATGCAGGCTGATTTGCCGCATCGTATGACCCCTGAAGACTTAGATAAGTGGTTTGTGCGCAACAGCGACGGCGAAATGGTGGCATTTAGCACCTTCTCTACGACAGAGTGGGTGTATGGCTCACCTAAGCTGGAGCGCTTTAACGGTATTTCATCGGTGAACATTCAAGGTAGTGCAGCACCTGGCGTGTCCTCTGGTGAAGCGATGGCTGAAATGCAAAAGCTGGTTGGTCAGCTACCGCCAGGGTTTGCGGTTGAATGGTCGGGCTTATCTTACGAGGAACAGGAAGCAGGCTCTCAAGCCCCCATGCTGTATGCGCTTTCTATTTTGATCGTGTTCTTGTGCTTAGCCGCCCTGTACGAAAGCTGGTCGGTGCCTTTTGCCGTCATGCTGGTTGTTCCCTTGGGTATTCTAGGCTCGGTAACCGCCGCGTTCATCTTTAACTTGCCAAATGATGTTTACCTGCAGGTAGCCTTTTTAACAACGGTGGGTTTGGCTGCGAAGAACGCGATTCTTATTGTTGAATTTGCAAAAGAGCAGTACGAAAACGGTGAAGATTTAATGACGGCCGTATCTAACGCGGCCTCCCAACGTTTTCGCCCAATTCTTATGACGTCTATGGCATTTATCCTTGGGGTAACGCCGCTAGCGCTGGCAAGTGGAGCGGGAGCAGCAAGTCAGAACGCTATCGGCATTGCGGTGATGGGCGGCATGTTTGCGGCGACATTCTTGGCTATTTTCTTTGTGCCCATGTTCTACGTGATGGTAGAAAAACTGTTCCATAAAGAAGACAAGCAATAAGCAAGTGCGCTAGAGTGAGAAAAAAACGTTTCATTCTTCTACATAGGGATATTGGTAATGACCACAGTTGTTTTTTCTCACGGCAAAGAAAGCGGTCCATGGGGCAGTAAAATAACCACGCTTTCTAATGTAGCGAACGATATGGGCTTTGGTGTAGAGAGTATCGATTATCAAGATCTCGATTGCCCCGAAGCCCGCTTAGAGCGCCTAAAAGAGACCATTGCTGAAAAGTGTAATGACGTTGTTTTAGTGGGCTCGAGCATGGGCGGCTATGTTTCACTCGCCGCGGCGAGCCAAATATCGGCGAGAGGTGTCTTCCTTATGGCGCCTGCGCTGTACTTGCCCAATTACAAAGTTCAGCGTTTTCCCTACGACGGTTACGTGAGTTTGGTGCACGGCTGGAACGATGAGATTGTGCCAATTGAGAACAGCCTTAAGTACGCTCGTCATCAAAAAGCGCAGCTTTTGTTACTTAACGACGGTCACCGTTTAGCAAATAGTAAGTCGGTAATTTCGCCGTTTTTCAGAAACTGGTTGGAAAAGTTTCGCTACTAACCTTTTGTATTCATAAGGTGTGTTGGCTGAAGGCGTGCCTTAACCCCCATGTACTATGATATTCATAAAGCCCACTTCGGTGGGCTTTTTGCTACCTGCTTACGTCAAACACAACCTACGACCAATCGCTTATAGCGCTTTTGGCTTCAAAAGCAGGAATGGGCGTGTTTTTATGGCATGATGAGATATGGCTATGAACAGGGCAGATGGAAATGACATGTAGTTTACCTCAAGCGCCACAGTGGTCTTCTTTAATTAAATCTGGTTGCCGTGTCTTTGTTGGCGGGAACGCGTCAGTACCTCACGCACTCGTGCAGCACCTTATTGATAACAGCGAAGGTTTTAGTGATATAGAGCTTGTGCACATGCTGGCATTAGGCGACACCCGCTGGGTGAAAGAAGAGTACAAAAATTTATTTAAAGCGAACACCTTCTTTATTGGTGGTGATACGATGCGCAAGGCCGTAGATGAAGGGCGCGCAGATTATACGCCGGTTTTCCTGTCTGAAATTTCAAGTTTGTTCAGCGATGGTACCCTTGCCCTTGATGCAGCGCTAGTGAACGTAAGCCCCCCTGATGAATTTGGCTATTGCTCGTTGGGGCCTGCGGTAGATATCGCTATGTCGGCCATTAGGCAAAGTAAAAAAGTCATCGCCCAAATTAACCCGCAAGTGCCTAGAACATCTGGGCACTCCTATATTCACATTAGTGAAATTACCGCCTGTATCGAGGCAGAAGAGCCACTGGTTGAGGTGTCGCCGCCGCCAATAGATTCGGTCGCTGAACGGATAGGGCAGTATGTTGCTATGCTTGTTGACGACGGGGCGACGTTGCAATTTGGTATTGGCAAAATTCCCAGCGCCACCTTAAAGTATTTGTGTAATCACAAAGACCTGGGTATTCACAGCGAAATGCTGACCGACAGCATTATCGAACTGTTGGAGTCGGGCGCAATTACGAATAAAAAGAAGACCTTTCACCCGGGTAAGATCGTCACGAGCTTTGCTATTGGCACGCGTAAACTTTACGACCTAATTGATAGTAACCCTCATATTGAATTTTACCCAAGCAGCTATGTGAATAAGCCTACTAACATAGCCAAAAACGATAATATGGTGGCGATAAACAGCGCATTAGAAGTGGATTTAACCGGGCAAGTGGTGGCCGACTCTCTAGGGTATGACTTTTACAGCGGCATTGGCGGGCAGGTAGACTTTGTCACTGGCGCGTCTATCAGCAAGGGCGGAAAGGCGATCATCGCGCTGCCGTCTACGGCAAAAAATGAAACCATTTCTCGGATAACTCCGCGTATCAGTGAAGGTGCAGGCGTAGTAACGTCCAGGGGCAACGTGCAGTATGTGGTAACGGAGTACGGCATTGCGTCGCTTAAAGGCAAAAGCATTCGTGAGCGTGCATTAGAGCTTATTCGTGTTGCTCACCCTAAATTTCGCGCAGCCTTGCTAGAAGAAGTTCGTCAGCATTATTGGGTGCCTCATTACCAAGAAAAGTACCCTACCGATATACCCGAATTAGGTGCTATACAGCTTAAAAAGCTCAACATACAAGGCGAAACCTTCTATATGCGGCCCTTGAACCCCGCTGATGAGCGGCGTCTTCAAGAGTTTTTCTATTCCCATACCAAAGAAACGCTGAGGCTGCGTTATAACTACGACCCTAAACAAATGTCTCGTGAAAAGTCATGCAATTTGGTGTCGGTGGATCAAAGCGCTGATGCTGCCTTATGCATTGTAAGGCAAGAAGGCTCTCGCATTACCATTCATGCGGTGGGACGTTTTTACTATAACCCTGATGACAATACCTGTGAGGCGGCGTTTGTAACCAGGGAAACCCAGCAGGGCAAAGGGATGGCAAGTCGGCTTTTAAACGAGCTTATCAACGTTGCCAAGGTACGGGGCATTGCAAAAATGATGGCCTATGTACGCGGTGATAACAGTCCGATGATAGCCATATTTGAACAGGCCCAATTCAAAAGAAAATTTACTGGCGACCCCAGTGACATAGAATTAGTACTCGATGTGGCTTCACTGACATGACAATAAAAATATTTCGCGGCAAACATGGCACTAAACACGATTTGGGCAAAGACCACCCAGAGTCGCCCGACCGCTTGTTTGCCATTGACGATCAGCTCCTTTCCTCTGGTTTAGACATGGTGTGTGAACACGCAGATGCTACGCCTATTGCTGAAGCTTACTTAACGCTTGCCCACGACCCTTACTATGTAAAAAGTGTATTTGAACAGGCTGCTCAGGCAATGTTTAGCGACCATGAAAAAACGCAATACTCAGAAAGAAAGGACAGCGTAGCCTGGCTTGACGAGGACACAGGCTTAATGCGACATAGTTTAACCGCGGCGTTAGAGTCGGCGGGGGCAGGCTGTAATGCGGTAGACTGGGTGATGGATGGTGAAGACCGGCAAGCATTTTGTGCAACCAGGCCGCCGGGCCACCACGCCACTTATGATAGTGCGATGGGTTTTTGCGTTTTTAATAACATTGTTATAGCTGCCCGTTACGCACTTCAAAACTATGGGCTTAAACGCGTGGCGATTGTCGACTTTGATGTTCACCATGGCAATGGCACCGAGCAAATTGTTGCAGGCGACCAACGCATAATGCTGTGTAGCAGCTTTCAGCACCCATTTTACCCCCACAGTGGCTCACCAGTGTCGGCCAGTAATATCTTGTCTGTACCTTTAGACGCAGGAACCACTGGTGAGGTATTTCGAGAAAAAGTGCAGCACTGGTTTGATGCCCTTCGCAACTTTCAGCCAGAACTCATCCTAATATCGGCCGGTTTTGATGCTCATGCAGAAGACCCAATGGCTCACTTGCGGTTAGTTGAAGATGACTATTTCTGGGTAAGCGAGCAGCTGCGAATTATTGCCGATGAGTGCTGCAAGGGGCGCATAATCAGCATGTTAGAGGGGGGATATGATTTAAGCGCATTAGGGCGCAGTGTTGTAGCCCACCTTAAAGGGATGAGTCGCCCGTCATCGATAACCCCTTAGGGACGAGGGCGACGTTCTGCGGCTTAGCTCGAACTAACTATGTTAGAGGGCGAGCCAGTTAACCAACATATACAGGCCTGCACCAAACATGGCGAGATTCTCTGTTAACGAGATAAAGCCAAGGGGCAGGTCTGAATTACCGCCAACGCAGGCACACTTAAGCTCTCGCTTGTCTACATATACTGCTTTTATGACAGATACAGCGCCGATTGCACCAATGAATATAGAAACTGGCGATACCATAAGCGCAGGTAGCCCGGCGAGCATGCCTAAACCAGCGTAGGCTTCAGCAAAGGGGTAAACATAAGCGTAACGCACGTGCTTCATTGCCAGCAGATCATAGGTGATAAACTGGTTTGAAAACGCGACTAAATCCTGCAGTTTCTGTAAGGCGAGAATGACCATAGTGATACCGATAAAGTTCATCACAAACGGTTCTACATCAGCGGCTAGGCCGCCTTTTAGCATAAGTGCAGCTACCATCAATGCAGCTAACGAGAAAATAACGATAATGGGCGTATAGCGAGACCCAAATTCACTTTCTTGCTTTAGGTTAAAATAATCTCTTAGGTCGTCGTAACCGCCAATGCGTTTGTCATCAATAAAGGTTTGGGGCGTGGTTTTTACCTCATGCTTTTCTTTAAATGCATCGGTTTCACTGCGAGTCGTTAAATGGTGGTCGTTAACCTCAAAGCCTTTTCTTTCCAGCAAGTCTTTCGACTTGAGCCCAAAAGGACAAATATGGTTCGGCATGACCATACGATAAAGGGTGGCGCGTTTAGACATATTCGACTCCTTGTAAACCTTGCTGTTTTACATTACATGTGAGTAAGAAATACCCAAATTTGACTGTATTTCAGACAATAAATGACTTTACAAGAATAGCTTACATAATTTGTGCCAGTGACTAGCAGAAGCAGCCTTGGGCATCAGCATTAATGACGGCCCCGTTATAGGGGGATTGGGTGGCGTAGCTTACCACTTGCTCTACTAGGTTTTTACCTGTAAAGCAGCCGTAACCTGTGGCGTAGGGGCCCAAATATCGCAGTTGATTTTGATTATCCAGAACGATAAGGGCGGGGACAGCGTGAAGCATGGCTTGTAGTGCTGGCACTTCGTCTATGTTAAGCCTAACGCTTTGATACCCTTCGCCAAGCGAGGCTAACAGCTGGTTTTGATGAGGCGAAGTAAGCGATTCACAATAGCAGCGCGAGGTTGTGCCTACATGAACAACTGAGCCCGCCTTGATGTTTTGATGGTGAAGCAGTTGAACTAGCTTTGTATCGAAGCTAGGCGCAGTGCTAAGGTGAAGAAGCTTTCCGTCTGGATCAAACGAAGACAACTGGCGCTGGCCATACACTAACAGGGCGGTGAGCAGGCTTACCGCCCATAATGCTAACAGTGCCCAGCCTAGGTGTTTTCGCATGTTTCCTAGCGCCTATAATTCGCCGATAACCATTAAAGCTTAAAGCGCTCGATGGCGCTGCGCATGCGCTTAGAAACTTGTGACAGCACTTCAACTTCTTCGGCAAGAGACTCGGCTGTTGCTAACTCTTCAGAAGTGAATTCGCTTAAACGGGCAGTGCTTTGTGCAATAGAGGCTGACGCAGTTTCTTGTTCAACGGCCGACGTTGCAATTTCAGTCATGCTCTCGCTCGCCTCGCGAATTTGCTGCATAATCTCAGTCATCGCCGACGTTGCGCTGTCACTAGATACCACGGCTTCATCGACAAGCTGAATACAGGTTTGCATTTGATCTACCGAGCTTGCGGTTTGCGCAACAAGTTGCTCGGTAATACTGGTAATCTGGTCAGCACTTTCTTTAGAGCGAATGGCGAGGGTACGCACTTCGTCGGCAACCACCGCGAAGCCTCTACCGTGTTCACCTGCGCGCGCAGACTCAATGGCCGCATTTAAGGCTAGAAGGTTAGTTTGTTCAGCGACTGCAGTGATTGAGCGCATTGCCTCAGAGATATGCGAGCACTGCTCGTTAAGGGCAGAGTTTGTATCGGCCGCTGCATTAAGCGTATGACGAAGCGATTCAATGGTACGACTGGAGTTGGAGATGCTATCGCGCGTGCTTTGAGAAGACGTTTGTGCAGCAGACGCCTTATCGCTGGCAAGGGTGGTTTGCTCAGTAGAAAGCTGCATGGTTTGCGCAATCTCTTCAGATGATGCCGAAACCATCGCGAGCTCTTGGTCGGTATTGCGACTGATCTCGAACATATTATTCGCCGCCGACTCCATCTTATTGCAGCCATTGACTACATCATCGGTAAGGTTTGAGGCCAGTTCAATTAGCGACTTCACTTGGTCAATGAGTTCGGCGAAAGGCTTCACAATGTTACTTTGACGATTTAATGCTACTGTTAAGTCGAGCTTGCCGTCACTTCGCTGCATGTTATCAATGGCTAAACGCAATTCAGCGGCGCCTGCACCTTCTTGGTGGCTTTGTTTTGCCATGTACATCAATACACCACCTTCAGCTAACGCAAACGCTGCATGCATGAGGAGAATTGAAAAGCTAATGTGCCCTTCTTCGAAAATGAAAAGTGGCGCGCCACCCGCCTGTAAAAAGAAAAATGAGATATGGTGAACGGCTACCACAGCCGTACCCGTTGCTATTACTTTCCAATCTCTAAAATAGGATAGAAACGCGAGTAATACGAAAATTTCAAAGTGCACTTCAATCAATCCAAACGACTGGTGAATATGCAATGCCGTAAGTAGCTGCACCCCAATGGCCATGGCGTGGCGGCTAAGTGCAGAATACGGCGACTGAAAGCTTAACATTAGAGGAACCGCTGCGATTGGCACGCCAAAGATAAATGCAGGTAACAATTCTCCGGTAAATACGCCAATTGCAGCAGCAATGACGAGCTGAACAACGATTACTACGCGAAAAATTTTATGACCTTCAAGGAGCCAAGGGTACTGCATGCCATTCTCCAACAAGTGTTTGGATTAAAGTGTAGGTTATAAGCGTGGGCTGTGCTAATTTCCTTCAATTTTACGTAAGGTCTAGATTTTGCGCCATTTAACTTTAGGCTAGTCGTGAATCGTTACTTACCTCAAGTCGTCTCTACTATTATCAAGGAGCCTTTTATGCCTTCAGTTGCCTTTCTTTCCACAGATAACCTTGAAGACTTTTTTGTCTATGACGAATTACTCATCCCTTACTTCAATCAAAAGGGCTGGATAGTAGACACCATATCTTGGCATGCGGCGTCGGTGAACTGGGACGCTTTTGACTATGTTATTGTAAGAAGCACTTGGGATTACCAGCAAGATGCCGATGCGTTTCTGTGTTGTCTTAAACAAATAGAAGCCTCCCGCGCCACACTGTTCAACCCTCTTTCTCTTATGCAGTGGAATATAGAAAAGTATTATCTTAGAGACTTAGAAAATAAAGGCGTTCCCATTGTAGAAACGGTGTGGGGAGATACCTTTAATATCACTGTTATAGACGATGCCTTTTTGAAGTTCGATAGCGATACCCTCGTCATAAAACCGGTTTTAAGCGCTAATGCCGACGATACCTTTAAGCTATCGCAAGACGCGTGGGAGAGAGATGCACACCTATTAAGTGAAACCTTTGGGCAGCGAAATTTTATGGTTCAGCCCTTTTTAAATAGTGTGGTAGAAGAAGGGGAATACTCGCTGTTCTACTTTGGTGGCGCGTTTAGTCACGCCATTAAAAAAGTGCCCAAGCAAGGGGATTTTCGGGTGCAAGAAGAGCATGGAGGAAGCTTACACTTAGTTACTGTAGACAGTGAACAATTGGATATTGCCCAAAAAGCGCTATTGGCGATGCCTTGTGAAGCGCTCTATGCGCGAGTGGACTTGGTTCGTCAAAAAGGGGAATGGGCCATCATGGAGTTGGAGCTTATCGAGCCATCGCTGTATTTTAATTTAGATGAGCAGTCGCCACTTCGCTTCGTCGAGGCATTAGTCAATTGTCATGAGGCGCAGAGCTAGAGGAATACAAAAAGGGCTTGCAAAACCTTCTCTGCAAGCCCTTAAAAATATCATCGCAGGTGGCGGATAACGCTATTAGCGTTGCGCGGTTGTTTAACATTCCTTTTTAAAGTGTCGTGAAAAAAGACCGTCAATAGACATTCAGTGCTTATCACTATTGCCTCTCGAAACGCTTCGTTCTACTCGAGATACCTGCCGATTGGATTTCTCCCGTTTTACTGGTCTATTGTTGTTTGCTCGCTCAATACGCATTGGCTTAGTACTTTCCCGTGCAATCGAGCGATTCTGTGGGCTTGTTTTCTCAATGTGCTGGCGATTAACGTGTCGTTTAGGTAAGCGCTGTATCTCGTCTTCTCGATTAGCAAACCGTTTCGGCGCTTTTACTGGCGCTACGCTTTTTGCATTATCTCGTCTTAACTGCTTTAACGTGTTGTTTCTTTGTGGCTTTTCACTTCTAACATGGGATTGGTTTCGTTTTAACGCGTGCTCAATCGACGGCTTGCGATTTATTGTACCTTGCTTGTTAGACAGATGCTTTGCCCGGACCACGCCCGCTTTTTCAAAGCGTGAAGGGGCGCTATGCACAACGGGGTTTGAGTAGCGAGCACGGCGATGCACCGTATTGTGTTCCCAACGGCGATAGTCCTTACTTACTACACGCTTTCTGGGACTGCCACGATAATACCGGCGCACGGGCTCGCGGTGAATCACCACATGGCGGTTATGCCAGTGAACACTGCCAAAAAAGAAAGCGGTGGAAAGATGTATACTGGGTGACCAAAATACATTGCTATGGTGGTGATAACTTACCTGATGGCGCCAGCGTACGGGCGATGTTGTATGCCACCAATGACCGTATACAATGTGGGGGTCGTAGTAGGGCACATATACCACTTCTCGCTGGCGGGGCTCGATATAAATGACTTCACGGGTGTGCCGGCGCTCGGTTTCAACTTCAATATAGTCGTTAGTCACCAAGTTGCCTGTATTATGGGCGTGTTGGCGAAGCACCTGCACACGGTCAAGGACCCGGCTTTGGTCAATTAGCACATTGTCGCCAAGTTGCTGTAACCACTGAAGATCATTCGCCATGGTGTTAAGCAAGTCAGTAAATGACGCGAGGGCTTTTACACTGGGGTCCCAACTTACATTGGCAAGTACATTATCTACCTGTTGAGGCGTAAGGTGCTTATTGCTTTGACGCCAGCGATCGGCGGCCACCACATCTAATGGATAGGTGGCAGCTATCAAGATATGGGTAAGTAATGTATCTGGGTACAGCGCTATGGGGGCAAGCACGCTGTCTAATTGCGCATCAGAATACTGCTGCGTAGATGCAGAAGTTTGGGTTAAGCCCGTACTGGATTGTGCTAAGGCAGGCAGTGCGGCTGTGCTTGAAAGCGCAAAGAGTACAGATAAGGTTATGCTTTTCATACATTCTCCTTACATTGCCATTAGGCGGTTACGACCGCTTTTTACGCGCAATGTGGTAAGTCTGTATACGTTATAACCCACCTAGAATTAACCCAACCTGAATAGAAAACGCCCACGTAGTTTGTGGGCGCTTTACGAGATTATTTGGGCTCGTTTACTTAAGCATATTTATTTGAAAACGTGGGGGTCAAAGGCGTGACCTAGCTTCTCCGTCTTTGTTTTTAAATAATTTTTATTGTCTTTGGTAATGCCGTGATCAATAGGCTTTCTCGCCACCACGTCAATACCTAATGCTTTAAGCGCCGCCAACTTTTTAGGGTTGTTCGTCATCAGCTCAACGTGTTTTACGTTTAGCGTATCCAACATAAGCTTACAAATATCATAGCTTCTTAAATCGGCGTCAAAGCCGAGATGTTCGTTAGCTTCAACCGTATCCATGCCGCTATCTTGAAGGTTATAAGCACGAATTTTATTTAAAAGGCCTATTCCGCGCCCTTCTTGTCGCAAGTAAAGCAGTACACCATGACCGTTATCAACGATATTTTGCATGGCTTTTTCTAGCTGGAAGCCACAGTCGCAACGGGTACTAAACAAAGAGTCACCGGTTAAGCACTCTGAATGAATACGAATTGGTACCACGTCATCTTCTTTCCACTCTCCATAGGAAAGGGCAACGTGCTCTTGGCCGCTGGCTTCTACAAAACCGTGTATTTTAAAATCACCCATACGTGTGGGTAATTTTGCGGTACTGACATATTCGTATTTAGGCTGTTTGCTGCTCATGTTACTTCTACACTTTGGACAGTAGGCAATAAGTGGGGACGACTTCTTTTTTTGCAAGTCTACCACTTTATTATACGCGAGTTGATGCTTGTGCTATCACTTTTTTCGCGCAGTGTGCATTACGAAAGGTTATTACAGGGGTTTAAAATCACGTAGTGGGGCAGGTTTTGCAACGCCGTACCCTTGGGCAAAGTCGACACCCATTTTGCCTAACTGCGCCAGAGTTCCTTCATTTTCAACAAATTCGCCAACGGTCTGCATGCCCATCGCTTTCGCAACATCATTAATTGACGCGACCATGGCGGTGTCTACACTGTCGTTGAGCATATCTTTGATAAACATTCCGTCAATCTTAACCTGGTTCACCGGCAAGCTTTTTAAGTAGCTGTAAGAAGAGAACCCGCTGCCAAAGTCATCAAGAGCAAATGAGCATCCCAGTCGGTTGAAGGTGCGCATAAAAGAAAGGGTGTCTTCCATTTTGATAATGGCGACCGATTCGATGACTTCAAAACACACCTTGTTGTAAGGAATATTAAAGGTTTCAAAGGCATTTAATATGAATAAGGTGAAGTCTCTATCTGCCAAAGAGTGACAGTTAAGGTTGATGCTGCAACGCTTAAGCTCAGCAAGGTGTTCAGGGTTTTCCGATAGCCATTTAAACGTATTGGTCACCACCCATTTATCGACGTTCACATTCATCTCAAAACGTTCTGCGGTAGGCAAAAAGTTAGCGGGCTCTACTAAGTTACCGTTCTTTTCTCTAAGTCTTAATAACACCTCGTAATAGTGACCGTCGGTGGTTTGATTTAATGGCCTTAGTGACTGGTAATAAAGCTCGAAGCGACCCTCTTCTAATGCGTTGTTAATCGACGATACCCAGTCGAGCTCTCGCTGATAACGCTGCATACTTTCGTCGTCTTTATTGTATCTGTGAACTTGATTTCTGCCTTGTTCTTTCGCGAAATAGCAGGCGGCGTCAGCCATACTCAAATACTGTCCTGCGTTTACCTCTGTGTCTTCACACACCACCATGCCTATACTCACGCCCAAATTGAAAATGCGGTTATCCCACATAAATCGATAGGCCTGTACCGCATTTAGTATTTTTACCGCGTTTAGGTATACTTCGTTAGCATCAACGTCTGTATAAATGACGCCGAACTCATCGCCACCGAGTCGCGCTAGCAGCGCTTCATCATGCAAGGTGTTCTCAATTAAGCGGGCGATGTCTTTTATCAACACGTCGCCGGCTTTATGGCCGCAGGTGTCATTGACAACTTTGAAGCGGTCTAAATCCATAAAAAGTATGCAAACCGGAATATCGCTTTTTTGTGAGAGCTTTTCTCTAAAGTCAGTTTCAAACTGGCGTCTGTTGTATACCCCGGTAAGCGAATCGTGAGTAGCTAAGTATTGAAGGCTTAAGTCAGACTGTTTTTTCTCAGTAATATCAATGATAGAACCGTAAAGGAAATTACCGTCGTCGCTTTCTCTCATCTGGCATGACAGTGAGAACCAAAACTCACTACCATCTTTGCGTTTTCCACGAATTTCTTTACCCGTTACATGACCTTGTTGAGAGACCTCGCCAAGTAGCACTTGTCTGTCTTCTGGCGAGGCGTAGAAAACTTTGGTGCTGGCAGCATCGGCAAGCATTTCCTCTTCGTTCTCGTACCCAAATACCTTACACATGGCAGGGTTTACCGACTTTAGCTTTCCATCCCAGGTAGAGGTGTAATGTCCCTCGGCTGAATTTCTGAATAGATCATAGAAGTGGTTTAAGTTTGAAATAGTCTCTGCTTGCGTAGATAGCTGATCCTGATTTTTGGCTTGCTCCTTGGTAATGACAGAGAACCCTAGACACAAGAACCCCAAGGTGATGAACAGCAGCATGCCCATGGCAACATCAACCGTATAAATAAGGTCGCTAAATAAATTCAGAGTGACTAAGGCATAGAACGCGAAAAACGACAGCCATGCTAATGCGTAGGTAGTGCTAACCACACGGCTGACCTTGTCCTTAAATAAAAGGGCTAGTGCCACGTGGTAGAGGCCCATAACCGCTATAAGCAGTAGCAGAGATATTGTTGTGGTATAGGCATCAACGGTTAAGCAGTAAATGGTAGCGGCGATGGGCGCAGCATAATTAATTGCACGCAATAAAAAAGGCACGCGAGGAAACAGATGATGGGTTACTTTGCCAACGCACAGTAAAAGCATGCCGAAGCATACGGCGAAAAAGTTCTCGCTGGCATTCGTTAGGTTGGGCCATACGGCTAAGCCACCTTCGGTTATAAAAAGCAGTGCGATAATGACTAAGGTTGTCATAGTGAGCCAGAACCGAGAAGGAATACGCTGATATAAATAGGAAAATAAAAAATAAAAGGCGATAAGCGACATCACGCCTGCTACTGCACCTAATAGCGTAAGCATATTGGTATCGTGCTGATGAAGCCGATCTCTTTCCCATAGCGCGATTGGAAAATACTTAAGGCCGTCATCTTTAACAGCAATTAACAGTCTCGCATCTTGATAGGGCTGAAGTGTAAAGGCGAGGCGTATATTTGGCAGGGGTTGGCGCAGCGAGTAGTCCCCTTTACCGGCCTGATAGCGATAAGATTTGATAATTCGCTGACTGTCGTCGAGCAAGTAAATTTGTAGGTCGTCTATGTTTAGTCTATCGATATTAAGCACTAAGGGAATAGGGCTGTAGCCAGTGTGTTGAAGCGATGTTGAATACCACACCCGCTTATTAGTGTTAGGTCCTGGCGAGGGGGCAACGGCGCTGCCGCTTAGAATATCAAAGTAAGTCGTGCTGCTCGGCGCTTCTAAACGCTGGGCGAAATGATTAATAATGTCTCGCTCGAACGATTCATTGATAACCAGGGGACTACTCGCGAAAACATGAAAGCTAAACATTACCCAACTAATGAGCAAAGCTGATACATACTTTGTTAGCCGGGCTAATACCACTTGTTAATTCCTTCAAGCGCTTAATCAGAGGATGCTTAATTATCAAAGATAAAACGTAGAGTCGCTAAGTCTACTGATTCCTCGCGTGTTTTCTTTAGAATAATACGAGTTTGGCTGAAAAGCCAAACTCGCAACTCTGTGCAGTATGTCGTGCTATACGCTTTGAAGATAGTCATTAATGACGCCGGGAGACTGCTGCGTGCCTATAGGTTCAAGCCAGATGGCTTCACATAGCCATTCTATACACAGCATGCATTGTAAGTCAGTATTGCTCGATTGTGCCGTAAGTATGGCTTGAAAGCGATCTGCCCCCCAGTCTGCCTCAGATAGTGTGAAATTAAATAGCTGGCAAAACTGCTCTGCCCACTGCTGCGTTTTAAGTGGAGTGGTGGGCAGTGAAAGGCGAATTTCTACGCTGTGTTCGCTAACTACTGTGTGTTGTCGAATGTCATTTATGGTTAAAACCGGCATAGAACTTATCAATTTAGTGGTTTTATAAACCCGCTTGGGCAAAAAGAGGTATATAGTACATCACAATAACAAAAGCGTTAAACCAAGCGTATTAAGGACGGGGTATGCTAACACTTCATCATTTGAATAACTCTCGCTCACAGCGAATTCTTTGGCTACTTGAAGAGCTGGGGGTAGAGTACAAAATAGAATTTTACCAAAGGGACAGCCAAACTAACTTGGCGCCTGACTCATTGCGCGCGGTGCACCCGTTAGGACGCTCTCCCGTACTCACCACGCCACATGGTGCAATTGCAGAATCTGGCGCTATTGTAGAGTATCTCGTGCGCAACCATGCGACCGCGTCGTTCACTGTTCCACAAGACCCCGAAGCACTTCAGCAATATTGGTTCTGGCTGCACTTTGCAGAGGGCTCGCTAATGCCGCCACTGGTGGCTAATTTAGTTCTGGAGAAAGCACGTCAAAAAGGGTCTAAACCATTTTTCATTAAGCCAATTACTAATAAGCTGATAGATGGCATCATAAACGCTTATTACGGACCGAATTTGGCGCAAAGCTTGCGTTATGTAGAATCTTACTTGGCAAAGAATACCTGGTTTGCTGGTGATGAACCCACCGGTGCAGACGTACAAATGATATTTCCGTTGGAGTCATTGGTAGCAAGTGGTCGTGCAAAAGACTTTAGTGCTATTCAAGGGTATGTGAAACGGGTTCATGCCAGAGAGACATATAAAGCCGCCTTAGAAAAAGGTGGTGAATACGCCTATGCCTAGCGCTTATAAGTGCGCTAGTGCTCGCGGTTGATATAATCGTCGATAAGTTGGATAAAGGCCTCGCCGTAGCGCTCTAGCTTGGTTTGGCCTACACCGCTCACATCTAGCATAGTGTTGCGCGTGGTAGGCAGTTTGCACGCCATATCAACTAAGGTTGCGTCACTAAATACCACGTAGGGCGGCACCTCATTCTCTTCTGCCAACACTTTCCGTAAGTGCTTAAGACGAGTGAATAAGGTTCTGTCGTAGTTGGCAGGCGCTTGCTTCGCTTTTTTCTTATCCGGTTTAAACTCAAGTCGCGGTACAGCAAGCTGAACGTCCACTTCGCCTTTAAGAACTGGGCGGGCCGCTTCTGTTAACCGCAAGGCCGCATGAGCGGTAATATCTACACGAATAAGGCCTTTGTGCACAAGTTGATTGATAATGTTGTGCCAATAACTATCTGATTTATCTTTACCTATACCGTAGGTAGAAAGCTGGTGGTGCCCGGCTTCTTGAAGTCGCCTAAGCTGCTTTCCGCGCAGCACATCGATGACGTATTGGCTTGACGCCTGCTGCGAAAGCCGCAGTACACAAGACAGTACTTTTTGAGCGATAACCAAACCGTCAATCATCTTTGGCGGGTCTAGGCAAATATCACAATTGCCACAGGCGCTGTCACTAAACTGAGAAAAGTAGTTTAGCAAGACTTGCCTACGGCAGGTTTGGGCTTCAGAGAAAGCTTCCATTGCTGCGAATTTCTGCAATTCTATTTGGTTGCGCTCGGCAATCTCACCTTGCTCTATCCACTGCTTTACACGGGCAGCGTCTTTTTCATCAAACAATAATAAGGCTTCAGATTCCAGACCGTCTCGCCCAGCGCGGCCTGTTTCTTGGTAGTAGCTTTCTACACTTCGCGGCACATCGTGATGCACCACATAGCGCACGTTAGATTTATTAATGCCCATGCCAAAGGCCACCGTGGCTACAACGATATCGATTTTGTCATTGAGAAACTGGCGCTGAACAAGCTCTCTCTCGTCGCTATCCATCCCTGCGTGATAGGCCGCACATCGAAAGCCTTGTTTGAATAGCTTCGCGTGAAGGTCGTCTACTTTTGCCCGGCTGTTGCAGTAAATAATACCGCTGCCTTCCTGCTGCTTAACATAAGCAACCACTTGGTCGAATGCCTTGTACTTGCTCATTACCCGATAGCGTATGTTGGGTCTATCGAAACTACCTTTGTAAACCAAAGGGGCGTGCAAGTTAAGCTGGGTGAGTATGTCAGCTTGCGTTGCCGTATCTGCGGTGGCGGTTAGCCCGATTACGGGAATAGAGGGAAAGCGAGATTTAATTTGGCCAAGGGCGCGATAGTCTTGCCTAAAGTCGTGCCCCCAATGAGACACACAGTGCGCCTCATCGATAGCAAAAAGCGCAATGTCGGCATTGGCAAGCGACTGCTGAAAATAGTACTGCATCAAACGCTCAGGTGACACATAAAGCAGGTCTAGCTTTCCTGCCTGCAATGCGTCGTTAATACCCGCTTGCTCATCGGCTTCTAACGTGGAGTTTAGGTAAGCTGCTTTTACACCTAAGGCCTTCAGCTGCTCTACCTGGTCTTGCATCAATGATATAAGCGGCGACACAACAATGGCTGTTCCATTTCGCACCAGCGCAGGAATTTGATAACACAGCGATTTACCGCCACCAGTAGGCAGCAGCACGAGTGCGTCTTTACCTTCACATACGCGGTGAATGACTTCGCCCTGACCGTCGCGAAAAGCGTCGTAACCGAAGACATCTTTTAAAATGCGTTCTGGTGTTTTTGCACTTTGCGTGTTGGAGCTTGATTCAGATGGAGCAATTGCAGTTGTCATGGCGCTGGATTTTACGCGTTTTTAGCGATGTCTTCACGGGGCAATTTAAAAAACTAGACTAAAATTCAGCGATAGCCTTTCTCATCAGGCACTTGTGTTACCTGGTGGTATATTTAATGAACAAAACTAATAAGCAGAGTAAATGAAATACGGTGCTATAATTCGCAGCGCAGTATGCCGGTGACTTGCAGGATGAAATTGCATCATGAAAAAAGCGAACATATTGCCTTAAGCACAGGTACCTATATGCTGGAGTAGGATGCTGCTTAGCGCGTGTAACGCCGCCTTGTAGCGCCAAAGCTCGACAAGTGCAAGTGATGTGAGTGGTATCAACGGGAGATGTAATATGGCAGAGCCATTACCAGATTTAATTGAAGAAATTGTTACCGACAGCATGGGTGATGACCCCGCCACCTTATTGGCCGCGTTAGCCGGGCAAGACGAAGTGTATATCGCATCGCTACTTGAATCTTTGCCTGTAGAAAAGCGTTTGGCGGTGTGGGAAGGTATACCTCGCGACCGCAAACTCGATGTGCTTGTTGAGATGCGTAGCGACCCTCGTGAAATTCTCATCGACAATACACCACATAATGAATGGGCCTCCATTTTTGCTGATATTGATGCCGAAGACTTGCTTGAGCTTCTCGACTCATTGCCAAAGCGACTCGTTGATATGGCTTATGAGTCTCTCGACTCAAAAGAACGTAAGTATTTTAGAGAGGCCACTCAGTTTTCCGATAATCAAATAGGCCACTGGGTAAATCACGAACAGTTGGTGCTGCCTTCAAACGCTAAAGTGCGTGAGGGGTTGCGCTTGCTTAGGCGAGATGTTCCCCAACATTGTGACAGCATCTTTTTGGTTAACCGTTCAGGGCAGTTTTCGGCGTTAGTTAAAATAAACCATTTGTTTACGGCCCAAGATCACGTGTCGCTTTTCGATTTGTCAGAAGAGAATGTAACCACGATCCAAGGCGAAGACGACACCATGAACGCTTCGTTGCTGGTACAGCGCTCTGGGCTTGCCTCGCTGCCGGTCGTTGATGAAAATAATAAGTTGCTGGGCCGCCTTGACGTGTCTTCAGCGAGTGAACTGGTGAATGAATTTTACGAACGCCAGGTAATGTCATCGGCGGGTATGGATGAGGACGAAGATTTATTCTCGCCGGTTGCTAAAAGTGCGAAAAACCGTGCGCTATGGCTAGGCATTAACTTGCTTACTGCTTTTATGGCCTCGTGGTTTATTGGTTTATTTGAAGGCACGCTGCAGCAGGTTGTCGCGCTTGCCGTGCTTATGCCGGTGGTGGCGAGCATGGGCGGTATTGCCGGTAGCCAAACGTTAACCCTTATTGTTCGGGGCTTAGCGCTCGGTCAGGTCACACCGGCTAACTTACGGGCTCTAATGGTAAAAGAGCTGAAGGTGGGCGGCGTGAACGGCGTGATTTGGGCCTTGGTGATTGGCGTTGTCGCGTACTTTTGGTTTACTGACGCCATGTTAGGGGTGGTTATTTGCCTGGCGATATTGTTCAACATAGTCGCGGCGGCACTCGCGGGTGTGTTTGTGCCTGTCATCTTAGATAAATTAAAAATAGACCCTGCGCTATCAGGCTCGGTCATTCTTACTACAGTAACCGATATCGTTGGCTTCGTAGCGTTCCTTGGTTTGGGGACCCTCTTCTTACTTTGATGTTGCGTCATTTATCGCGGCGTCGTTAACCGCTTCAGAGACGGTACAAGGATGTACTGAAGGGATAACCTTGTTATGCCGCTTGCTATACTCCCTTTGCCGCATAGGAAAGCGGTAAAGGTTGTGTATTGAACAAACCTGATAAACAATACGCGCCTTCTAACCCTTTATGTCTTTGGAGCCAGCCTTGTCAAAGCAAGCCAGTGCCGCTCAAGTCGGTGTTATTTGCGCTATTGCCGCATACAGTATGTGGGGCGTTGCGCCTGTTTATTTCAAGCAATTAATGGTGTTGCCGGCAGCTGAAATCCTTATGCATAGAGTGATATGGTCGGTGGTGCTGCTTGTTGGTTTTATCGCTGCGTTAAAGCAATGGCCTAAGGTTGGTGCAGCCTTTCGCAATAAACGGGTTATGCAAATCTTGTTCGTTGCCGGGCTGTTACTCGGGGCTAACTGGCTTTTATTTATCTGGGCGATTAATAACGACCACATCTTGGATGCCAGTTTAGGGTATTACATTAACCCGTTAATTAACGTGTTTTTAGGGCGGCTTTTCTTAGGTGAGCGGTTACGCAACTTACAGCGTGTTGCGGTTGGGCTTGCTGTTGTTGGCGTTGCCATTCTTATCTTCTCTTACGGTCATGTACCTTGGATTGCCTTGGTGCTTGCTGGCAGCTTCAGTGTATACGGCCTGCTCCGTAAGCAAGTGGCGGTAGACTCACTGCCTGGCCTTTTCATTGAAACCTTGATGTTATCGCCGTTAGCGATTATCTACTGGCTATTCTTTGGTTCTGAATATAGCAACCTATTTAATAATGACGCCACGCTAAACACCCTTATCCTAGCAGCTGGTATTGTTACTACAGCGCCATTACTCTGTTTCACAGCGGCAGCAAGGCGCATTATGTATTCAACGCTAGGCTTTTTTCAGTATATCGGGCCAACGCTTATGTTCATTCTGGCGGTATATCTATACGGCGAGCCGCTAGAAGAGTCTAGGCTGGTTACCTTTGGTTTTGTATGGATAGCGCTTATCTTATTTAGTGCCGACTCATTGGTGAATTATCGCAGTCAGCGCAAGGCGCAAAAGCGCTTTGCAGAATAGGTGCTAAAAAAGCAGAGGTCTTGGCTAAAGCAGTGAAGCTTGTTCTTGATAAGACGCCCCTGGCGCTTCGCACTTTACTTGGTTTCTGCCATCGTGTTTTGCCGCGTAAAGCTGTTTATCGGCTAAGCTTAAAAGCTTATCTACCCGTTGGGTATGGGTGCCACTCACGCCAATGCTGCAGGTAACTTTGATATCGGTCTTAGGAAGTTGAATAACTTCGGCTTCTACCACTTTTCTGAAATCTTCTAAGCGTTTGCAGGCGTTCTCTAGTGTTATTGACGGCATGTAAATACAGAATTCTTCGCCGCCAAATCGAGAAATAATTTCGTCAGGGAAATAAAATTCAATTAGCGCTGCTATGGCCTTTAGTACGATATCGCCCGCATCGTGACCATGGGTATCATTGATTGATTTAAAAAAGTCTAGGTCGATAAGGGCTAGCGCATGATTTTCTAGCAGCTTTTGGTGCTGAACCGTTACCATGTAAAAGAAATGACGCCTATTGGGCAGCCCCGTTAAATAGTCTGTATTGGCAACGCGACGAATCTCTTCCACACTTTCAATATACTCAACGTTTTGCATAACCCGGCATAAAAACTCTTCGTGGCAGTAAGGCACACGCAAAAAGTCATTTGCGCCGCTTTTGATGAAGTGGGCCGACATCAACATACCTTTGCCTCCGGCTACTCCCATAATAGCTAGCTGCTCTTTCGAAAAGGCTTTGCGAAGACTAGAAACAAAATGTGTCCCTGTCATGTCGGGAAGTGTGTTGTCGGTAATAACCAGGCGCACATTATTGTGCTCCGACAAACACTGCATTGCATCGGTGGCGGTTAAACATTCAAAAGCGATAAAGTTATGGCGCTGAAGCAGTGAGACCGTTTTCGTTCTTAGTACTCGATTAGTACTTACTACTATTACGCCGGTAGACTTATTTTTTTCGAGTCGGCCAATAAGACGATTTAAGTAATCGTAGTTTTGGGAATTTTCTTTAGGGATATAATCGACAACATCACGTTCGAGGACTTTGTCGCGAATGGCGCTGTCCAAACTCTCGGTAGTGGCTATGGTGGGGATGAAGGATTTCACCGTAAAGTCGATAGCCTCGCCTTTACGGGCATCAGGTAGAGAATACGCTACAATGGCGCACAGAAACGTTTCTGGCGCATCTTTTTGCGAAAAACGCGCCTTACCTTCTGTTAATGAGGTCGCGCCCACGGGCGTAAGGCCCGCGCGACGGACTAATTTCGCAATCAGTTCAAGGTTGCCTTCACCATTTTCAAGGATCAGCACGTGTTGCTGCATACATTTCAACTTAAGGTTAGGCTACCTTGCCAATGAATAATTTTACGCTTTCTCCAGCTTTGCGTAAGCAAGTACTAGCCATTTGCTGCCAAACTCGTCAAAGTTTACTTGAACGCGGCCGTGCTCACCACTTCCTTCATAGTTTAGAACAATCCCTTCACCGAATTTACGGTGAACCACACGCTCACCTAAACTAAACCCGGTTTCTTCAAAGCTTGCATGCGACGTCGCCTGACTAAAGCGATTATGCACTGGGCGGGAAATCGTCGATTTTAGCCTTACTTCTTCCACGCAATCAGAGGGCATTTCGCGAATAAACCGAGACGCCGTATGGTATTTGTCTTGACCGTATAATCGGCGGCTTTCGGCGTAAGTGATATACAATTTTTGCATAGCCCTTGTCATACCAACATAGCAAAGTCGGCGCTCTTCTTCCATTCGGCCAGGCTCATCGTTGGTCATCTGGCTAGGGAACATGCCTTCTTCAACCCCTGCTAAGAATACCAGTGGAAATTCTAGGCCCTTAGCCGTGTGAATGGTCATCATTTGAACGGCATCTTGGTCTTTATCTGCCTGTGTCTCCCCCGCTTCTAAAGACGCATGCGCCAAAAAGGCAGCAAGAGGCGTCATTTCTTCGGCCTCTTCAGGCACGATAAAGGTTTTACAGGCGGTAACCAGCTCTTCCAAGTTTTCTAATCGCGCTTGTGCTTTCTCGCCACGCTCTGCTTGGTACATGGCGTATAAGCCAGATTGTTTAATGGCTTTATCTGCTTGCTGGTCTAGTGGCTCATCTAACGTGGTCTGTTCCAGTTCAGTGATAAGCAATACAAAGCTTTGCATTGCGTTTAGCGCGCGACCTTTAAAACCGCCTTCATTAATAAGTAGCTGACAGGCTTGCCACATAGAACAGTTATGCATGCGCGCGGCGTCACGCACCTGCGATAGGGTTTTCTCGCCAATACCTCGACTTGGTGTGTTTACCACGCGCTCAAAGGCTGCGTCGTCGTGGGGATGGCTAACCATGCGTAAGTAGCCTAGGGCGTCTTTGATTTCTTGGCGTTCAAAGAAGCGCAAGCCGCCGTAAATGCGATAAGCGAGGCCTTCATGAAGTAAGGCTTCTTCTAGAACACGAGACTGGGCATTGTTTCTATATAAAATTGCCGTGTCGCTAAGGGCATTGCCTTGGTTAAGCCAATCTTTAATTTTCGACACGATAAAGCGGGCTTCGTCTAACTCGTTGAACCCCGCGTAAACAGAAATGAGTTCACCTTGTGCGTCTTCAGTCCAAAGTTCCTTACCTAAACGGCCTGTGTTGTTGTCGATAACCGTGTTGGCGGCCTTAAGAATATTGCCCGTAGAGCGATAATTCTGTTCAAGGCGAATGGTGTTTGGCTTATTAAAATCTTTAAGGAAATGCTGAATATTATCTACGTTTGCACCACGCCAGCCGTAAATTGACTGGTCGTCGTCGCCAACAATCATAATATTGTTGTCACCGCCACTACATAGCATACGAAGCCATGCGTATTGAATGTTATTGGTATCTTGGAATTCGTCAACCAGTACCGCGCGGAAGCGGCGCTGATAATGGGCCAATACTTCGGGGTTTTTCGCCCACAGTTCGTGAGCACGCAAAAGCAACTCCGCAAAGTCAACTAAGCCTGAACGGTCACACGCGTCTTGGTATGCGGCATATACCTCTCGCATGGTTTTTTGAATATGATCGCCATGAGTTTCAATGTGCTGAGGACGTAAACCTTCATCTTTATTACCGTTTATGTACCACTGAATTTGTCTAGGCGCCCAATGTTTTTCGTCTAAATTCATGGCCTTTAGAATTCGGCGAATTAAGCGATACTGATCGTCTGAGTCGATAATTTGGAAGTTCTCAGGCAGGTTGGCTTCAGCGTGGTGCGCGCGCAGCAAACGGTGTGCAAGGCCGTGGAAGGTACCAATCCACATATTGTGCAGGCTGCGGCCCATCAAAGACTCAATACGGCCACGCATTTCTTTTGCTGCCTTATTGGTGAAGGTAACGGCCAATATTGAGAAAGGCGCGATGTTTTCGACTTCCATCAACCACGCTATACGGTGCACTAATACACGGGTTTTTCCGCTCCCTGCGCCCGCAAGTACTAAAGCGTTAGACAATGGGGCTGCTACTGCTTCACGCTGTTTGTCGTTAAGCTCGTCTAGCAGTCGAGATACATCCATAGTGTGGCACCTGTTAGTTGATAGTGTTATACATTCAGCAGCGGGCTATTATGCCATCTGCCTGTTAATTTATACAGTCCAGTTTTGCTGCCGGCTTCCAGCGCGCACGTGTCTGCTGTGAATCGAATGCTTATTGAAACAGTGCCGGGGTAAGAATGCATGCTTATAAATAAGCTACATTGTTTCAACGTTGGTTATAACGGTTATTAGCTATAACGAATTAATTCGATAAATTGATCGAATTGTGAGCTCGGGCGGTATCTCATTGGTATTGAATCGTCTAAAACTCAGGTAAACTTTCACCCTGAATTCAGCTTTTTTGCATTTTACTGCTAAGGCCTAACACGTTTTTGTAGCAGGCGTTTAGCTATGCTTACAGTCACAATTTCCAGTACACGAGACTTTCATACATTAACGGGACATGCTCATGACCGCACTATCTACGCCCATCGATTTTTGGTCGACGTTAAAACAAGAAGCGCAAGTTGTTGCAGACAAAGAGCCGTTGCTGTCGAGTTATGTTCATGCCAGTGTACTGGCGCACCACAACTTTGAGTCGTCTTTAAGCTTTATTTTGTCAAATAAAATGGCTGATGACGTTATGCCTGCGCTGGCAATTCGCGAAGTGTTCGACGAAGCTTACCTGCTTGAGCCCGGTATCAGCGAAGCGGCCAGTGCGGATATACTGGCGATCAAAGCGCGCGACGCCGCAGTGAATGATTTTTTAACGCCGCTACTGCACTTTAAAGGCTTTCACGCTGTTCAAGTTCACCGCATGGCCCATTACCTTTGGCTTCACGGTCGACATCAACTGGCCTTGTTTCTACAAAGCCGTAATTCAGCAAGCTTTGGGGTGGATATTCACCCGGCGGCCCGCATAGGTAAAGGGGTGATGTTTGACCATGCTACCGGCATTGTTGTGGGTGAAACGGCGGTAGTTGAAGATAACGTGTCTATTTTGCAAAGCGTTACCTTAGGCGGTACGGGTAATGAGTCTGGTGATCGTCATCCTAAAATTCGCCAAGGTGTGCTGATTGGCGCAGGGGCTAAAATCTTGGGCAATATCGAAATAGGCGAAGGTTCAAAAGTCGGCGCAGGAAGTGTTGTCCTTAACAATGTACCTGCCCATGTAACTGTGGTGGGCGTACCTGCGAAAGTTGTTGGGAGACCTGTTTGTGAAAGCCCTTGTGAATCTATGCGCCAAAACGTATTAGAGGACAACTCCCACGTTTGATACCCCTCTAATATTGGGGGGTCAGTGTACTTTAACGCTGCACCCCTTTTGATGCGGGTAAATGTACTCTGACCCTCACTGTTTTTATTTGCTATAGAAAATGCGTTAACTCGCTAAGATTATTCAATGCCACATGAGGCAGCACGCTAACAGGCTCATTGTGTAAGGTCATTGGTCTGTTACACGCAAACCACGCGGCCTGATACCCGGCGTTAATCGCACCGTAGACATCTTTAATTATGTTATCGCCCACATGCAGTATGTGCTTAGGCGCTACATTCAACCGTGCTGCGGCTTCATCAAACATATGCTGTGCGGGCTTCATGGGGCGCGACGTGCTGGCATGCAATATGGTATCGAAATAGCTATCAATACCTATTTTTTCAGCGTTAACATTTCCGTTTGTAATGCCAACTATCGGTAAACTTTTACTGACTGCTTTAAGGGCGTTGTGAACGTCCTTGGCTAGGGTAAAGTCGCTTCTCGCGTCATAGAAACAATTAAAGCAAGCTTCTACCGCTTCCGTTAGCTCGCCTTCTTTTTCCAACTGCGTTGTTATCTTGTCTGGCGCGGTGTTAGAGAGTGCAGCTGTGAGTACTACGCGGCGTAACTGACCCATATCTGACGCTAAGCGTTTGTCTTTAGCAATGGCCGCACGCTTCAGTGACAGCCAGTCGCTAGCGGAGAGTGCTGCGGCATGTTGATGGTGCTTTGCAATGTGTGCTTCTAACGCTTTTTCGGCGCGGCGGATAATAGGGTCGTTATTGTAAAGGGTGTCATCAAGGTCGAATGTCATGGCCTCGACCTTATTGATAGACCTAAAAAACTGCATGGTTACAACCTTAATCTAGCTTTATTTTTTATGCGCCCGGGGGTGAGCTTCATCGTAAACATTGGCGAGATGCTGAAAATCTAAATGGGTATAGACTTGTGTTGTCGACAGGTTAGCGTGCCCTAAAAGTTCTTGTACCGCGCGCAAATCACCACTGGACTCTAATACGTGTGTCGCGAAGGAATGGCGCAATTTGTGAGGGCTAACTTTTTGCGACAGCGAATGCTCTTTAGCCATTTTGTCGAGTCTATTTGCCACTTGTCTGTTAGAAATACGGGTTTTGCGTTTGCTAACAAATACCGCGCTTTCATAAGGCGAAGCGTAAGCAGGTCGCACTTTAAGCCATGCGTTTAACGCTTTTTGTGCGTGACGACCTAACGGTAAAATGCGTTGCTTACTCCCTTTACCCATAACTTTCACCGTGCCGTCTTTAAGGCAGTCGGCCAAATTTAAGCCGGTTAGTTCGCTTAAACGCAATCCGCAGCCATAGAGAAGCTCAAACATAGCCACATCGCGAAGCTGCATTCCTTCGTCTTCATCGCTGCTTTGAGGCGAGGCGTTGAGCAACTGCTGCATTTCATCAACACTTAATTGCTTAGGGAGCGGCTTGCCTTGTTTAGGGGCTTGAATACCTTCTACTGGATTGCTGAAAAGCTGTTGATGTTCAATAAGGTATTGGCAGAATGTGCGAAGGGCAGAGAGCCGAAGGGCAATACTTCGAGGGCTATGTCCCGACATTTTAGCGTCGGCCATGACCCGTTTAATATCGCTTGGCGTTAAGCCTGACCATTCGTACAAACCCAATAGTTTTGCAACTTCAGTTAACTGGCGTTTATAGTTTTTAATGGTGTGAAGAGATAAGCCGCGCTCAACCTGAAGGTGAAGCAGAAATTTATCTAGCCATTGTTGGCAGGGTTCGCTAATAAGCGCGTCCGTAGACACGGCACTTAATATCCCATCATTTCAGGTAGTATGATATTAAGCACCTGCTGTAGTTGCTGTAGCAGCAGTGTATCCATATCAGGCGTAAAGTGGCTGGCGTCGCTACTGCTAATGCCTAAAATACCTAAATCGCGGTTATCGCCAAGTAGCATTAGCGCTACAGATTCCGCAGGACTTTCTCCGAAAAGAAGTTGACGTTCATGCTGAGATAGTCGGCCAAAGAAAAAGTTGGTGTTCTTGAAGCGCTTTTCGGTGAACAGGCGCTGCTGTAACTCAGGAATAGCATGGGGGCCTTTGAAACTTTTGATTACAGCAGATGAAAGCTGTAAACGCTCTTGCAATACATCTTCTAACGTAAACTGGACTTCTGCAACGCTTTCACAGCGTAGAAGCTGTACGTTTAGGTCGGTGTAAACGCGATAGATTTTTTCGTTTTGCTTGGCGATGGTTACCAGTTGATTGAGCTTGAAATTAAGCTGCCTTACTTTTTGTCTCAACTGGTCACTTTGAATTTCAACAAGCGAAACACTGCCTTTGTGTTCATGGGGAAGCTTAATTTTTTCGAGAAGGTCTGGGTACTGAGCAAAGAACTCGGGGTTTTCTAACAAAAACGCGTGCACATCTGTACTCGACAATGTAGAGGTGTCGTTAAATGGCTCAATAATTTGCGTGGCGTTAGATTGCCCCGATAAGTCGTTCATAGATTTATGTGTCCGTCATATACGTGTTCGGCAGGCCCTGTCATTTTTAATACATTATCTGGGCCGGGCCAGCGTATACGTAAACTGCCCCCGGGTAAGTCTACCCGCACGTCTTTACTTAATTTACCCTGTATTTGACCAATTGCAACTGCTGCGCACGCACCGCTTCCACAAGCAAGGGTTTCACCCGAACCACGCTCAAATACTCTTAGCTTAATATGCGAGTCGTTGATGATTTGCATAAAGCCTACGTTCACGCCTTCTGAAAAGCGTTCATGCTTTTCAACTAGCGGGCCAATTTCAGCGACGTTGGCGGTATCGACATCGTCAACTTCCATTACGCAATGAGGGTTGCCCATTGACGCTGCGCCAATGAATAAGGTGCTTTCGCCCACGCGTAAGATATAAGTATTTTCTTGCTTGTTGGCTTTAAGGGGAATGTTAGCCGGTTCGAACTCTGGCTTACCCATATTGACGGTAACTTGCCCGTCTTTCTCTAGGTAAAGCACCATTTTGCCTGCTTTGGTACTCACTACAATTTTGTTGCGGTTTATCAAGCCCTTTTGCTTAACAAAGCGCGCAAAGCAACGTGCCCCATTACCGCACTGCTCTACTTCAGAGCCATCGGCATTGAAAATACGATAATGAAAGTCTTGTTCAGGATCGTAAGGCGGTTCAACCATCAACAGCTGGTCGAAGCCGATACCGAAATTTCGGTCAGCCAGTTGTTGGATTTTTTCTTTAGAGAAAAATACGTTTTGAGTAACGTTATCAATTACCATGAAATCGTTACCCAAACCGTGCATTTTGGAAAATTGAACCTGCATTAAACGCGCATCTATCTTTTTAGTTTGTCTCTAGTTTACGGAAGTTTATGCTCACCTTGCCAGAGATCTTTTTGTTTTTCTCTTTCGCGAACCACAATGGCTTTGTCACCATCTACCATAATCTCCGCTGGGCGGCAGCGGCTGTTGTAGTTCGACGCCATAACAAAACCATAGGCACCGGCACTGCGAACTGCAAGTAAATCGGTGGGCTCAATGGCTAATTCACGGTCTTTGCCTATAAAGTCACCGGTTTCGCACACTGGGCCTACCACATCGTAGGTGTGTAGTTTTGCGGTGCTTTCTTCTTTTACCGGGATAATCTTTTGCCACGCTGAGTAAAGCGCTGGACGCAGCAGATCGTTCATTGCCGCATCGACAATAGCAAAGCTTTTCTCTTCGCCTTCTTTGATGAACTCGACCTCGGTGACTAAAATACCAGCGTTGGCGGCAATAGCGCGGCCCGGCTCAAGGATAAGTTTGAGGTTCTCTCTGCCGACCATTTTTTCAGCCATGGCTTGTGCATAGGCTTTAGGGTGGGGTGGCTCTTCATCGTTATAAGTCACGCCCAGGCCGCCGCCCACATCTAAATGTTCGATGATGATGTTGCGCTCGGCAAGCTCATCAATAAGCACAAGCAAACGCTCTAACGCATCTACGAAGGGACCTATTTCAGTTAACTGAGAGCCAATGTGGCAATCCATTCCCACTACATTCAAATTTGGAAGCGATGCCGCTAGTTCATAAGTCGCCAGTGCGCGCTCGCGCGCTATTCCAAATTTATTGGCCTTTAAGCCAGTTGAGATGTAAGGGTGTGTCTTAGCATCTACATCTGGGTTAATACGCAAAGAAATAGGGGCTTTTACGCCTACTTCACCGGCCACTTCATTAATGCGGTGTAATTCAGGCTCTGACTCTACGTTAAAGCACATAATGCCTTGCTCTAACGCATAGCGAATTTCGTCGTGCTTTTTGCCTACGCCAGAAAAAACCACTTTGCTAGCGTCGCCACCGGCTTCTATAACGCGGGCGAGTTCACCGGCTGAAACAATATCAAAACCTGAACCCAGCTTCGCTAATACACTTAATACGCCAATATTAGAATTAGCTTTAACGGCATAACAAACCAGGTGAGGGTGCTCACCAATGGCATCGTTAAAAGCGTGCCAATGACGTTCTAACGTGGCTCTTGAATAAATATAAACCGGCGTTCCGTGCTGAGCTGCAATATCAGAAACAGCGACCTCTTCAGCGTGAAGCTGACCTTGGCTGTAGGCGAAATAATCCACTAATTCTGCTCTCCAGAGGTAGGTGCGGGGAATGTGTTGTTTATGTCAGAAGACGAATCAGCGTCTGCGTTTTCAGAGGGCGCTGGTTCAGCAGGGGTGTTTTGCGCAGGCGCTTCAGGAATATAGAGCGCCCCTTTGTAACCACAACCACCTAATGCCGTGAGCGTTAGCAAAAAAACAACTGACTTTTTAAGCACGAAAAATCCCGCGAAGAATACGATAAATGCCGCTATCATCGCATTGCGGTGTTAAATTGCAAGAGCCAATAATCGTTCTTGTGTTTTATCACCGTATTGAACGTTTTTCCAAAGGGCATCGCATAAGCGTTGGGTGTCAGAAAAGTCTCTGCGTTTAAGCCAGTCAATGAGGATGTTCGGGTTATCTGGAAACGTAATTGCTTCGTTTGCTGGTGCTTCCAGCCACTCTTCAACAATGTCAGTATCTAACTGAAAAAGCGTTTGGCACAAGTCCAATTGGTTAAGCGTTAAAACGTTAGATAGCTGCTCAAACTGACCGTGTAATGGCTTAATTAGAAGCTTTTTGCCCAGTTGCAGCGCTTCACTTGATAGCTCAAAGCCACCGTTTGCAATGACACCACTACAATGTTGCAAGGCCTTCTGAAAATGTTTCTTCGACGTGGGGTGCCAGTGAATGTGACCTGCCTCTTTAACGTCTTCGATATTAGGATGGAAGCACTCAAACACTTGGTCGCTCAATGGCTCAAGCATTTGCTGTATATCTTCTATTTCCTCGAACGGTAAGTAGACCAGTACATGTCCGTTGCCCGAGGTTAGTGCTGGTTTTTCTGCCACAAACGGCGGAATGATAGGTTGGTTGAAGTGATACCAATGAACACCTAATTGAAGCTCCGTAGGGGCGAATACCTTCATCAACAGGGCGTCAAAAATCGTATTGCCGCTTTTGGGAACATCGTAAGCAAACGCTGCTTGGTGACTGATGGATATTGAAGGTAACCCTTGGCGCTTAGCGGCCCATGCGGTGATAGGTTCAAAATCATTAACCAGTAAATCGTATCCGCTGGTATCAAAGGCTTTAGCGTCTTTTAGAAGCTGGCTAATATTCGCTTGTTTAACTGTGGCCCATTTGTCAACGCGACCGCCTTTGGTGATAAAGCTCAGCCCGGTGAAGGTTTGATAGTCACCAAATACATCCATGTCGAAATACTTTTCTGGCGCACGGCCAGTAAAAACAAAATCTACGCTGACATCGTCGCGTTCGGCGAGGGCGGCAGCCATAATTCGCGCACGCGCAATGTGTCCATTTCCGGTGCCTTGCACACCATACAATAATTTCATACTACCCCAGAATGTAAATACTCAATGTCGCTATCGTGCAGCCAAGTAAGGTGCCGGCTATGACATCAGATGGATAGTGCACACCTAACAACACTCGTGATAAACCAATCAGCGCCGCCCAACTATATGCAAGCACAGCGAAAGGAGGGTAATAGTGCGCAATAATTGAAGCCATTAGCGTCGCTGCTGCAGTATGACCGGAAGGCAATGAAAACTTATCCGACGGTGTGACATGTGCCGTTAAATTCATTAGAAAATCGCAAGGGCGCGGGCGCTTGAACATTTTCTTAAGCAGCACATAAATAGGTAATTCAAGCGCATAAGCCATCAGCGCTGTATAAAGGAAGAGCTCTCCGTGCTCAGGCTCGAAAGCCCATAGCAGCATACCGATAACAAAATACAGATATCCATCGCCCGTTTTCGACAGCCAAATAATACTGCTGCAGTCTCTTTTCTGCGTCAGTCTATAAAGGCGATAAAATAAGTTAGTATCGTACTTGGTCAAGGATTTCATCAACATCGCCTTGTCCCCTATCGGTTAATTACTGTACAGGCTAAAGTTTATCTGTGACCAGTGGGTGACGCGAAAAAAAGAAACTTTTTTGACAGCACGCTTCTTCTCACTCTCCATTACAGCGCTTTTTAAAACTACAGATTGGTGTGGTTAAAAGCTAAGCAAAATACGTGCTCATGTGATGGCTTACAGGTCTACTTCATGAACTTTATTGATGAATGGTAAAAATTCGACGAAAGGCGTTAAATCAAACGTTTGCATCACCACATTTAATGCTATGCTAGGTCAAGAGGTGCAATTAGCGCTTTGTTTTCAACTAATTTTAGTCTTCTCAATTTTAGTAAGGCAGAACAATGGAATACAACACATCTGAATTATGCGATTTGTTTGCTGATAGCGTGGACGTGGTAGACCCGATTTTCGCGAGCTTTGGCGGCAGGTATTCCTTCGGTGGCGAAATAACCACGGTTAAGTGTTTTGAAGATAGGGGGCTTATTGATCGCGTGCTTGCTCAGCCTGGTGCTGGAAAAGTATTGCTTATCGATGGTGGTGGCTCAAGTCGTAGGGCTTTGTTTGATGCATCATCTGCTCAGGTTGCTATCGACAATGATTGGGAAGGCGTAGTTATTTACGGCAGCGTACGTGAAGTGGATAGCCTGGCAGAACTTGATATAGGCGTATTAGCGGTAGCTGCTATTCCTGTGAATGCCGAATGCGAAAGTGTTGGCGAAGTAGACCTGCCGGTGAATTTTGGTGGCGTGACATTTTTGCCTGAAGACCATCTTTATGCCGATAGCACAGGCGTTATTCTTTCTCCTGAGCCGCTAGATTTAGATTAACGCTCGCACGCGAGAAGACGCTAGCTGCTTTGAAAAACAAAGAAATAGAAACGGAGGCATCATGCCTCCGTTTCTATTTCCGCCTACCACTATTTAAGCGTGGCCTGCGCCGGTATACCTGATGTGAAACTACTAATTTGATTCGTCAAACACTTGGTTCAGATACATAGCAATGCGAATGCCCGCCATTTGTAAACGCTTTTTAGCGGTAGGCAAATGGTTGTACAAATAATCGTAGCTCATGTTATTCGCATCTTCTGGATAAATGGTATCGCGAATAGCGGTGCTTTCTTCAATCCACACCATAGGGTCGGTGGTTGCCCAACTGCGAATTTCTTTTGTGCCTATCGTTTTTGTTAGCCATTGTGTCCATTCTGAGTAAGACAAGTCGCGCTGGTCTAGCATTTGCGAATCCCAAACGCGGTGAAGATTAGAGTCTTGCCAGAAGAAACGCACTTTTACGTCGTTGCCACCACGGTCAGTGCCGTTGCCTGCGTGAAGAGGTTGATGAAGATCGCCAATAATGTGTACGATAAACTGAAGTGCTAAGCGCTTTTCTTCAACACTGGCTGCGTCGCTTTTTAGGGTTTCGGTAAATTGCTTTAAAGCGGTAACCGCATCACCTTGTTTAGGTGCACTTACTTCATTATACGTTGTGCCCTCAGGCACAGTCACATAATGCCAAGGGCTTGCCGTTTTCTGCCAGAACTCACTGGGATCTGAGCGCATTTCATCGGCGTGAGTCGACGCTTCTGCGAGTGAGCCGTAGGGCAATAGCTCCATCAACGCTGCTTGTGAAAGCGGGCTAAGATATTGCTGAGCTATTGCTCCTGTGACGCGGTGCCCCGTTTGGCCCCAGCCAAAGGCGGGTGAAGCAACGCAAAGTGTTAAAAGGGTGCTCAGCGCAACAGCGCACGTCCTGTTTGCAAACGCGAACATGGTTATACCTCTGAATGTTTAGACGATTGGTAGCCCCACCTGGCGACAAGAGATTGTTCTATGCCAAGATGGTCAAGTATACGCGCCACGACAAAGTCCACTAAGTCTTCGATAGTTTTCGGATTGTGATAGAAGCCTGGCGCGGCGGGCATAATAGTAGCACCCATTTGCGAAAGCTTGAGCATATTTTCTAAATGGATAGAAGAAAGCGGCATCTCACGTGGCACCAATATAAGTTGCCCTCGCTCTTTAAGCACTACGTCAGCCGCTCGCTCAATCAAGTTGTCGCTTGCGCCAATACTAATGGCCGATAAGGTGCCGGTTGAGCAGGGGCATACCACCATTTTCGACGGTGCGGCTGAACCTGAAGCCACAGGAGAAAACCATTCCTCTTTACCAAATACTTTGATTTGATCGGGCTTAGCATCGCAGTGTTTGCTAAAAAAAGCGGCAGCATCTTCAGGACGCGCTGGAATTTTTACGTCCTCTTCGGTAGCAAAAACAACCTTCGCGGCTGAAGAGATAAGAACAAATACTTGATAGTCAGCATTAACCAGTGACTTCAATAGCGTAAGTGCGTACGGCGCGCCAGACGCGCCCGTAATAGCAAGCGTAACTTGCTTGTCGTGTTTCATTACATTGCCTCTGTAGGCACTACGTCTGAGTATTAGCTTTTTTAGCTGTAGCTAATTTTAAGACTCGTGCTTTCTATAATTTAAATTTCGACGCTAAGGCATCTAAAATTCGGCCGTGGATCCCTTCGAAACTGCCGTTACTCATCACAAGTATGTGATCGCCTGGTTGTGCTACGTTGCAAACGCCCTGAACGATCTTCTCTACACCTTTGAAGCACTGAGTTGGCGCGTTACTGTGAGCAACCGAGTCAACTAGCGACCAGTCCATTCCCTCTGGTTCGTAAAGGTAAACCTCATCTGCTTTTTGCCACGAATTTGCTAATGTATCTTTGTGAATGCCCATTTTCATGGTGTTTGAGCGAGGCTCTAGCACCGCCAAAATTCGCGCATTACCCACTTTTTTGCGAAGACCATCTAACGTGGTGGCTATCGCTGTAGGGTGGTGAGCAAAGTCATCATAAAGCGTAATACCATTTACCTCGCCTTTTACTTCCATTCTGCGTTTAACATTTTTAAACAGAGATAGCGCGTCAATGGCATCCGTTAGGGTGACACCTGCGTGGTGCGCTGCGGCAATCGCCATCAGCCCGTTGTCTATGTTGTGTTGACCAACGAGTGACCAGTTAACAGTACCCACTATAACGTCGTTATGTAGAACGTTGAATTCACTGCCGTCTTTATTCAGCAGTTCTGCGTTCCACTCTTTACCCAAAGATTGGCGCGAGGACCAGCAGCCTCGTTTAAGCATATCTTCAATAGAAGGCGTGTTATTAGGGGTAAGTATTAGGCCGTTTTCAGGTACCATTCTCACTAAATGATGGAACTGGGTTTGAATGGCCGCAAGGTCAGCAAAGATATCGGCATGGTCGAATTCAAGGTTATTGATCACCAAAGTCTTAGGGCGATAGTGCACAAACTTAGAGCGCTTGTCGAAAAACGCACTGTCGTATTCATCGGCCTCGATAACGAAAAAGGGGCTGTCACCCACGCGTGCCGACACACCAAAATTCTCCGGAACGCCGCCAATCAAATAGCCTGGGTTAAGGCCCGCGTGTTCTAAAATCCACGCAACCATGCTGCTTGTTGTGGTTTTCCCGTGAGTACCTGATAGACCAATCACCCAGCGATCTTTAAGCAGGTTATCCAGCAGCCATTGGGGGCCGCTAGTGTAGGGCAGGTTGCGATTGAGTACATACTCAACGGCGGGGTTGCCACGGGACATGGCGTTACCAATCACCACCATATCAGGCGCTGGGTCAAACTGGCTTTTACAGTAGCCTTCGGTAAGCTCGATGCCTAATGCTTCTAACTGTGTGCTCATGGGTGGATAAACGTTTTTATCTGACCCTGTAACTTTGTGGCCTAGCGACTTAGCAATGGCGGCGATGCCACCCATAAAACTTCCACAAATGCCTAAAATGTGTACATGCATAGCGCATTCTCTATGAATTATCATGTTGTTGGCGATACTGTATCAGAACCTCATGGCGTATAGATAATTCAATTTTCTTCACCGAGTTAATGCGTTAACCCTTTATACAACACAGCGCTAAAAAAATTTCACAACTTTCAAACTGGTATGGTGTGTGTATGACATTTTACTGGTGTGTTCCACTTAACCAAGAACACGGTTACAATCTAACCACAGGTGACTTCCACCTGTGTGCTTTCAGTTAAAAGCCAGTAAGGAAAGCTGAGCAACTGTAAGTACAACACCCTACACACGAAAAAAAGGCTTACACTTAATGAAACGTTTAAATTCCCAATTGCAACAAGACGGTGCACCGCTTGAGTTAATTTTACTCATTCGTACACTGCTAGCGGGCTGTAAAGAAATTTCTTTCCGCGTGAGTCAAGGCGCACTTGCTGGCGTGCTCGGTTCAACCCTTTCAGAAAACGTACAGGGCGAAACACAGAAAAAGCTCGACGTTATCTCTAACCACATACTAAAAGACACGCTTAGGGAATCTGGCTACGTTAAAGCCATTTCGTCTGAAGAAGAAGATGATGTTGTGCCTTGTGATCCTGAAGGTAAGTATTTAGTTAGCTTCGACCCGCTTGATGGCTCGTCAAATACCGAAATTAATAGCCTTATCGGTACCATATTTTCTATTACCCATGCGCCGCAGTGGATGAAACCAGACGACCCGTCGGCATTTCTACAGCCTGGTACGCAAATGGTTGCGGCAGGTTACGTGCTTTATGGCCCATCAACCATGCTTGCATTGACCACAGGTCGCGGCACGCATATTTATACCCTTGATAAAACCCACGGTGGTTTCCTGCTTACTCACCCAAATATTCAGGTGCCAGAACAAACCTCTGAGTTCTCGATTAACGCCTCAAACCAGCGTCATTGGGAGCCAGCAATGCAGGCGTATATTGCTGACCTTTTAGCGGGTAAAGACGGCCCTCGTGGTAAAAACTTCAACATGCGCTGGGTTGCGGCCATGGTAGGCGATATTCACCGCTTGCTATGTCGTGGCGGCATCTTTATGTATCCGTTTGATCACAGAGACCCGTCAAAACCAGGTAAGTTACGTTTGCTGTATGAAGCCAACCCAATGGCGTTTTTGATGGAACAAGCCGGGGGTAAAGCGGAAACCGGCACCGGGCGAATTCTAGAAGTAATGCCTGAAGAAATTCACCAGCGTGTACCTTGCATCATCGGCTCTAAAGAAGAAGTTGATATGTGCTTAAGCTACAACGACAACGCGAAGTAATGGAAAAAATGGCCCTGATGGGCCATTTGGTTTTTAAAAAGCAGCAAAATTTAACTAAAAATAAAGAGATTAGTACGACATGGGTCGTAAAGCGTTTTTATTTTGCCGCTGTCACCGTATACTTACGACCAAAATTTTTAATCTATCATTGAAAGGAACTAAGAATGAGCTTGAGTGCAATTTCTGCTGGTAAAAACGTACCAGACGAAGTAAATGTGATCATCGAAATTCCAGCGCACGCTGACCCGGTGAAGTACGAAGTAGATAAAGACTCAGGTGCACTATTTGTTGACCGCTTTATGGCAACTTGCATGCACTATCCAACAAACTACGGTTATGTAAACAACACATTGTCTGAAGACGGTGACCCAGTTGACGTTCTAGTGATGACACCATTCCCACTACTTGCGGGTTCTGTTATCAAATGTCGTCCAGTTGGCGTACTAAACATGACTGACGAGTCTGGTAAAGATGCAAAAGTACTAGCGGTTCCTGTAGACAAGCTTTCTACTATTTACCGTGACGTTAAAGAAATTGCAGACGTACCTCCGCTTCTTCTTAAGCAAATTGAGCATTTCTTCGAGCATTATAAAGATCTTGAAGAAGGCAAATGGGTGAAGATTGACGGTTGGGCCGACGCTGCAGCTGCAAAAGAAGAAATTACCGCAAGCATCGCGCGTTTCGAAGCAGAATAATTCACGCTGCTTTAAATTGATGATACAAAGGGCTGGTGTAATACCAGCCCTTTTTGTATGTGGTCTAAAAATGAAGATTGATAAAACTAGGCATCACAACAGAAAGCTAAACCGATACCTGAAAGAGACCAGTATGTACCACCTGAAACAAACCGTGACCTCATTATTTGCCGTACTTATGATGGTTGTAACATTCAGCACTTTGGCAGAAGAAGCACCTATTGAAGTGTACTGGGAAGACCTAGTGCCAGAGGGATTTAATGAACTTGCGCCGCCTTCTGTTCAGCACAATGGTGAAATGAGCCAGCTTCAGCCTGACGCGCCGGTTGTCGACACCTTTGACGGTAAACGGGTGAAAATTCCGGGCTTTGTTGTGCCGCTAGAAGGTACCGCTGAACTAACCACCGAGTTTTTACTTGTTCCGTATTTTGGCGCCTGTATTCACGTACCACCACCACCTTCTAATCAAATAGTGTTCGTAAAATTTGACGAAGGTGTGCGCATAGATAACATCTACGACGCGATATGGGTAACCGGCGAACTGTCGACTGACGGTTGGAAAGGCGATATTGCGTCTGTTGGTTACCGATTAAAAGGCGAGGCAGTAGAAGGGTTTTAAAAAGGCTAGCGATAAAGGCTAGCCCTGCGTATAAATCTGCTCAGCGCGGTTAAACAGAAGCCACGACGTTAGAATGTACTTGTCGTTACTTTTTGGAATTTGGCCGCGGTGTGTGTGAGTAAAATAGGCAGGCGCAATCACCATTCTGCCTGCTTTAGGTTTAACCGCACGGTTTTGATAATAAAATTCCGTCTCACCGCCTTCTTCCACATCGTTTAAGTAGTACATAAACAGCAACACGCGGTGCAGCGCATCGTTATGTTGAAGCTGCGGGTACACTTCTGAATGCCAATACGGATAGCCGCCATTGCCGGCGGTGTAGCGCTGCGCATTCACATCGCCAACCCGAAACAGGTAATTCACCAAATTGGCCAAATTGGGTTTACCCACTTCATCAAAGTTTTCACCTGTTACTTTTACCGGTTCGCCGGTTTTAGGGTGGCGTACGGTTAAGCCAATAGGCCCAACAAGCGCAAAATAGTACTTTTCAATGTAGGAGACCAACTGCTGCCCGGTATGCTGCATCACTTGCTGGAATAAATCTTTAAACTCGGGGTTGCGGCTTATCGACACATCCATGCTGCGCTTTTTATCTAAATCGACGCCACCACCGGTACGCCCTTGGCTCAAATTAGGGCTACTTTCAAAGCGCTCCATCAACTGTGTACACAGCTGCGGCGGCAATACGTCATCAATAACTTCAATTAAATCGCTCATAGATACCTCGTATTGCGCCTGATTACTGACCTGATAATTCCTTAAAATGTGACTGTAGTTCTGACTTCACATCATCTGGGATAGGCGCAGAGCGCTGTGTTTTGTAGTCAAAATGTACCATGGTTGTTACGCCTGTTGAGCAAAGCTTGTCGTCTTGCCATAACTCTTGAAACACGTCGAACGCACTGTTGCCTAGCCGGCTAATGTAGGTTTTAACCGTCACAGGTTTGCCGTAAAAAATTTGAGCTAAAAAATCGACCTTGTAACTGGCTAATATTAACGGCCAGTTTTGTAAGTCTAGCTCAGGCGTAAACATTCTGAAAATAGGCTCACGGGCTGCTTCGAACCACGCGACTAATGCAGTGTTACTAACATGCTGTAGGGCATCGGTTTCACAAAAACGTACATCAAACGACGTAACTAATGGTGCTGTATTGCTCATAAATATTCGTAGGCATTGTTATTAGTTTGGTTTCCACTCTAGCATTATGGGCTGTGCTTTTCAGCTATCACCTGTAACCGATTGTGTTTGGCAATAAATCGTTGTGTTTTGATTACCTTACAGGGGTGTGCCGCTTCTTTCTTTTGCATTACAATCCGCTTCTAACTTTTTGAGCGAACATACTATGACTGCGATTGGGATTGACTACGGTACATCAAATTCTGAGGTTGTGTATTTTGATGGAGCGGCCCATCAGCACATCAAACTTGACCCGTTAGATAAGAAGGGAAATAAAATCCGTTCTTCGGTGTTCATTTATTTTGAGGATGAACTGCCGCCGCCACCTGATGCCATGGTAGAAGCGAAAGTCGCACAATTGCAGCGCGTGATAAGCGACCAAATAGACAAAGCGAAAGACGGGTACTATTCGGCAAAAGACCCTAAAGAGCAGGGTATGTACAGTAACCGTATCGACTCGCTGCGTGGTGATTTGCATAACAAGCCAGCCCTACAGCGCAAGGCTATTCAGCAATTAATGCACGCAATGTCGTTAGATGAAATTCCACTATTGCGATTAGTAGAGCACGGCAAGTTCGCTTTTGGTGAAGAAGGATTTAGGCGCTTTCTCAAAATGCCGGACAAAGGCCGACTAATTTATTCACCTAAGAACTTTCTAGGCGCCTCGCTAGACGGCGACCAAAGACAAGCGTTCATCGGTATTATTGCCAAGCAGCTTGCGTACTTTAAACAGTGCGCAGAGCAGCAGCTAGGCAAGGTCGTTAATAATGCGGTTATTGGGCGCCCGGTTAAGTTTCACGGTACGCGTGGAGAAGAGGGGAACGCCCAGGCCATTCAAATCATGACCGAAGCGGCGACGAAAGCCGGGTTTACAGGGGTTAATTTCCTAGATGAACCTATAGCAGCGGCGTATAAAATCGAGCAAACCCTACCAAAAGATACCACCACGCTGATTGTAGATATTGGTGGGGGTACCACGGATATTTGCTGTATTAAGCTTTCTCCCGAGCGTTCCAACCAGCTTGATCGCAAAGACGATGTTCTGTCGGTAACAGGCAGACGTTTAGGCGGCATGGATTGCGATAAAAGCTTGGTACTTAAAGGTATTGCGCCTGAAATGGGTATGGGCCTTAAAATGATGAACGGGCTTCCTGTTCCACCTACCTATTTCTCTGATATGTGCGCCGTTGATAACATTCCAGCGCTCACCCGCTTTTTCTCTGACGATTACGGGCTAGATATCTCTCAAACCATGTCTGTAATTAAAGAGCCTGCTCAGCTAGAACGCCTGCTTATCGTGCAAGAAAACAAGCTGTCTGCCCGCGTGGTCAACTCGGCTCGATTAGCCAAGGAACTACTCTCAACCAAGCAGAACATAACATTGCCACTGCACTATATTGAAGATGACTTCGACGTAGAGATTTCACAAGATTCACTACAAAAAGCACTAAAGCCTTGGCTTGATAAAGTGAAAGCGCTAGTCGTGGAGTGCTTGGAAAACAGCAGCGAAAAACCAGAAGTGGTGATGATCACAGGCGGCATGAGTTTATCGCCAATCGTAGTGGATGCACTGTATGAAAAACTGCTTACAGGCTTATCTCGGTTAGAGAACGACGCATTTAACTCGGTGTGCGAAGGGTTAGCGATTCAAGCTGCTAAGCACGCTTAATATCGTTTGCTAATAAACACTAAGCCTTAGCGTAGTATCGCCTACTACGCTAAGGCTTTTTTGATCAGTGCTTAAGAATATTATGCTCTTTAAGATAAATCGCAATCGCTTCAGGCGACTCGAAGGCATTTAACAGCATTTCTTGTGCGCGCGCTTTTACGTCATTGTCTTCAGACGACGAAAGTAGGTGATACCAAGTTTTCACTAAGGCTAGTGGCGGCGTTTGAGTCATTGGGTTTCGCTCCAGCAATTCTTACTGCAAAATTCACATAAATCATCGTAACGTATGATTTGCCAAAACAAGCTCTGACCAGCATGAAAAAACGTGTAAATAAACGTCAACGCGCACTTTTTACAAGCAGCTGTGTAAATTACACAACTGCTAGCAAAAAGAAACAGTGCGTTTAACGCCTAGGAATTTACATCCAAACCGGCTCAAGTTTGTGTGAGCATGGGCTTAAGGAATCGTCCAGTATGTGAAACTTCTTGTTCTGCCACATGCTCAGGTGTTCCTTCTGCAATAATCTGGCCACCTCCGGATCCACCCTCCGGTCCAAGGTCGACAATCCAGTCTGCGGTTTTAATCACATCTAGGTTATGCTCAATAACCACAACGGTATTACCGTGATCGCGAAGTCTGTGAAGTACGGCCAATAACTGTTTAATATCGTGGAAGTGCAAACCCGTGGTTGGCTCATCCAAGATGTAAAGTGTCTGCCCAGTGTCTCTTTTTGACAACTCTTTCGCCAATTTCACTCGCTGCGCTTCACCACCAGATAACGTGGTAGCCGCTTGACCAAGTCGAATATAAGACAAACCCACATCCATAAGCGTTTGCAATTTGCGCGAAATAGATGGAATTGCATCGAAGAACTCGCGCGCATCTTCCACGGTCATTTCCAGCACTTCATGAATATTCTTGTCTTTGTACTTTATCTCTAGGGTTTCGCGGTTATAGCGCTTTCCTTGGCACACATCGCAAGGCACGTACACGTCTGGTAAAAAGTGCATTTCCACTTTAATCACACCATCACCCTGACACGCTTCACAGCGCCCGCCTTTAACGTTGAAGCTAAAGCGGCCCGGCTTGTAACCGCGGGAGCGAGACTCCTGCGTGCCAGCAAACATTTCACGAATAGGCGTGAAAATACCCGCATAGGTGGCTGGATTTGAACGTGGCGTTCTGCCGATAGGGCTCTGGTCGATGTCTACGACTTTGTCGAGCAGCTCTAGGCCCGTCATCGATTTATGCGGCGCAGGCTCCGACGTGGTTGCTTTGTTTAATTCACGCTGGGCAATCTTGTAAAAGGTGTCGTTTATTAGCGTCGATTTACCCGAGCCTGAAACGCCTGTTACACACGTCATTACGCCCGTGGGAATGCGTAAATCTACCGATTGCAAGTTATTACCTGTTGCGCCTGTAAGTTCCAACCATTTGTCGTCTTTTACAGGTGTACGCGAAGCCGGAATATCAATTTTCTCTCTACCCGACAGATACTTTCCGGTAAGTGAGTCTTCACTGTTTTTGATGTCTTCCAGTGACCCTTCGGCAATAATTTCACCACCGTGTACACCGGCACCTGGGCCAATATCTACAATATAGTCGGCTTCACGGATAGCGTCTTCGTCGTGCTCAACAACGAGTACGGTGTTACCGAGGTCGCGTAAGTGAGTAAGCGTATTGAGCAGGCGCTCATTGTCTCGCTGGTGCAGACCAATTGAAGGCTCATCCAGCACATACATAACGCCCACTAGACCAGCGCCAATCTGGCTTGCCAATCGAATACGCTGGGCTTCACCACCTGATAGGGTATCGGCGCTTCGCGACATAGACAGATAGTTAAGGCCTACGTTTACCAAAAAGCGCAAACGGTCCATGATTTCTTTTAAAATCTTTTCGGCTATTTGCGCGCGCTGACCTTCTAACTGTAACGTTTCGAAAAAGCCATACGCATCGGCAATAGACATATTTGCAATAGCAGGCAAGTTAGTGTCTTGAATAAACACATTTCGGGCTTCCACGCGAAGCCGTGTGCCGTTGCAGCTACTGCAATGCTGCTGACTTAAGTATTTGGCTAACTCTTCGCGTACCGAGTTTGACTCAGTTTCGCGATAGCGGCGCTCCATATTGGGAATGATGCCCTCAAATGGATGTTTGCGCTCCATTACATCGCCCCGCTCGCTTATGTATTTAAACGATAACGACTTACCTTTCGAACCATAAAGCACGATATCTTGGTGCTTTTTATCTAGCTCTTCAAACGGAGCGGTAAGGCTAAAATCGTAGTGATCAGCGACCGCCTGAAGCATTTGGAAGTAATAATAACTGCGCTTATCCCAGCCGCGTATTGCCCCGCCAGAGAGGCTTAATTCGGTATTGCCAACCACGCGTGCAGGGTCGAAAAATTGTCTCGTACCTAAACCGTCACATGTTGGACACGCGCCCGCTGGGTTGTTAAACGAGAACAGTCGAGGCTCAAGCTCGCTAATGCTGTAGCCGCAGTGCGGACATGCAAAGTTAGCTGAAAAGACAATTTCTTCAGCGTCTTTGTCGTCCATATCTGCTACGACAGCGTTTCCTCCAGCAAGACTAAGTGCCGTTTCAAATGACTCAGATAACCGAAGCGCCATGTCGTCGCGCACCTTGAAACGATCTACCACCACTTCGATGGTGTGCTTCTTGTGCAGGTCTAGCGGCGGCGGATCCGATAGGTCACATACCTCTCCATCAATGCGCGCACGAATAAAGCCCTGTGCTGAGAGGTTTTGCAAAGCTTTTACGTGTTCACCTTTACGCTCTTTAACGATAGGCGCTAATAGCATTAGCTTACTGCCTTCTGGCATCGCCAACACTTTATCCACCATTTGACTGACGGTCTGGGCGTCTAGCGGTACATCGTGATCAGGGCAGCGAGGCGTACCTACACGGGCAAACATCAGTCGCAAGTAATCGTAAACTTCGGTGATGGTACCTACGGTAGAGCGAGGGTTGTGTGACGTTGATTTTTGCTCAATGGATATTGCAGGCGATAAACCCTCAATATGATCAACATCGGGTTTTTCCATCATGGAAAGGAACTGACGGGCATAGGCAGACAAAGACTCAACGTAACGTCGTTGGCCTTCTGCGTATAGCGTGTCAAATGCTAGAGACGATTTACCCGAGCCAGAAAGGCCGGTTATCACCACCAGTTTGTCTCGTGGCAGTGTTAAATCGATGTTTTTCAAGTTGTGGGTGCGAGCACCGCGAATTTCGATTTTATCCATTGAAGCCTAAATGAGAGAAAAAGAATCAGTATGCCATAGGTGTCAACTAAAGTGATATGACATTCAAGTTATACTGTGAGTAGAGGGAGCAGATCACCTTACCGGTGTTTACTCGCCTTGTAGTTGTTCAATGTGGTGGTTTATTCCTCACTTTTAAACCCCACACTATGCAAATGATTAACGCCAGCGTTGATTGCATTAATCGAATTTAAGGTAAGTGGGCGTAAGTGATACCAGTCCGCATAGATAATTACACACTCAGCGAGACTTAAAATGTTCGTAATCGCGGCGTGTTACCGCAGGTATAGTGGTTCTACATCAAGGTGACACAACAAAGAGTACGGACATTTTAAACTCGCCCTTCGGGAAGGTCTGGCAAGCTTCCTAGCTTCATTCTGGGAATTTAAAAGGGAACAGCCATTCCTGCATTCCCACGCTTCGCTAGGAAACTTGCCAGCACCTTCTGAGTGGGCAATTATCTATGCGGACTGGTATTATGCTACACTTCGCGACTTTATTCTTCTTGCAGCAGAAACCGGTGTTCTCTGCGCGCTTTTTTGTTTTTTTGATTTTACTTATTGAGGGACACAGACGCTTTGAACGCTTTGGAATTACGCGCCGCGCTTGCACTTGCCTCCGTTTACGTTTTACGCATGATGGGGTTGTTCATGGTTATGCCAGTTTTGGCGGTTGCTGCTATGGACTACCCTGACTATTCTCCGCTATTGGTGGGGCTTGCCGTGGGGGGATATGGTCTAACGCAGGCCGCGCTTCAAATTCCCATGGGCATGATGTCTGATAAATGGGGGCGCAAACCTGTCATTTTGTTAGGGCTTGCCGTATTTGCATTGGGAAGCTTTGTGGCCGCGAATGCCGACAGTATGGTCATGATGATTGTAGGGCGTATTCTTCAAGGTGCGGGAGCCATTGCAGGTGCAATAATGGCACTTGCTACCGACGTAAGCCGCGAAAGTCAGCGGGCTAAAGTATTAGCTATCATAGGAATCGCCATTGGCTTTTCGTTCTATTTGGCCGTTATTTTAGGGCCACTTATTGCCAACAGCTATGGCCTTGCAGGCGTTTTCGGCATTACTGGCATCTTGGCCATTCTATGCATGCCGCTGGTTAAATGGGTTGTCCCAAACGGTGTACAGCTGAGCAGTGGCGATACACTTCCTCAAAAAGATCAGCTAAAACGTTTAGTATTTTCATCTCAGTTATGGCGTTTAAATATCAGCGTGATGATTTTACACATGATGATAACGCTGCTTTTCGTGCAGCTTCCGGTCACGCTGCTAAATTTCGATATGGCGTTGGACAGCCATTGGATCGTTTATTTACCTGTACTAGGCGCATCCATTGTTGGCCTTATTATAATGATGGGGATGGCAAGGGGGCGAACGCCTAAATCGCTGCTTGTCACAGGTGTAGTGTTAATGGGTGGCGCATTTTTAGCGCTTAGCTTGGAAGACCACAGCTGGTGGTGGGTGACGGCAGCGGTCGTGCTGTTCTTTACTGGCTTTAATTACTTAGAAGCGAATTTTCCTGCGTTGGTGTCGAGCATTGCGCCGGCTGGGCAAAAAGGAACGGCCATGGGGCTTTACGCCAGTTTCCAGTTTTTTGGTGCATTTTTGGGAGGCGTAATATCTGGTTTGGTTACTGATATTTGGTCTCAAGACATCGCCTACGGTATTGGCGCTGCCAGCACATTGCTTTGGCTCTTCATCATTTTTGGGGTGAAAGAAGCGAGCCGTGTTAAGCGTGTGATGATGAACGGTGAGTTTGATAATTCAAATATCTCCAGCATCGAAGCAGAACTAATGCGAGTACCAGGTGTACTAGAAGTGACATTAAACAGTCAAAATAACGCGGTATACCTTAAGGTTGACCGCGACTTTGACGCGGTCAAAGCGCGAGATGTGTTGTCAGCGTAAAAAGGGCAGTGCATTAAAAACCAAAACAGGTTAGCACCACAAGATTTGTTAAAAAGGAAGGGAGCACCATGATTGACCTAAGTAGTTACAAAGCCATCATTTTTGACATGGACGGCACCTTGGTCGATTCAATGGGCGCACATATTGATGCGTGGCAGCTTACGTGTGACGCGTTCGACTACCCCTTCGACCGAGACTATCAATATAGTTTAGGTGGCGTTCCTACCTTTGAAACCGTACACCTCATGAATGCCAAGTATGGCAAAAGCCATGATCCTGCAAAGGTTGCTCTATATAAAAAACAGGCCTTTGAAGGGCTAGACCATGTTCCCAGACTTATTCAAGATACCCTGGACGTGTTTAATCACTATAAGGGAAGCGTACCCATTGCTGTGGGGACAGGCTCAGATAGGCAGCACGCGCAAATGGTGTTAAATGAGCATGGCTTACTCGCCCAGTTATCGGCGTTGGTAACCGCAGATGATGTAAGCAAAGGCAAACCACATCCTGAAACCTTTTTACGTGCTGCGGAATTAATGGGCGTTGCACCACAGCATTGTGTGGTGTTTGAAGATACCGACATGGGCCGAAAAGCGGCCGTTGACGGTGGCATGGCGTGCTTTATGGTCGATAATACGCGGCTTATCTACTGAATCTTAGCCCGATTGAAAGTTCGAGCTTAGCGCTTACGCTCACTCAATCGCGTTCACTCTATAATTTCTTAAGCTTATACCGCCTCCAGTTCGCTTAGCGCATTTTTGCAATTGTGTAACAGTGACGACTTTATACGTTTGGTGGCATCATCAATGGCGGTTTTCATGGCATCGATAGCAATCTGATTGCTCTCTTTTTCACTGACACTGGCGTTTACATTCACGCTTTGCCCTTTGAAGGTGGTGGCCGGTGAATACTCATCTGCATAGTCAGGCTTGTACTTAACCTTAAGCACCACAGTGGCAACCATATTACTTCCTAAGCTTTTTATAAACGCGCGGTTTAGTACTACTTTAACGCTATTGGCTGCTTCAATATCTGGGCTAACATTCATCGCTTCTAAGCTTTGCTGTAACAGTGAATAGAGCGTGTCTTCTATTCCATTACTGCTTCCAACGAGCAAGTCTTTACTCGACCGTATGTCGATTAATTCTGCCAAGTTAATTGGACAAGCTTTCGCTTTAGACATGGTTAGCTGATAGTCTTTTCTCTGCGACGCAGGAATTAATGATGAATCAAGCTCGGGTGGCGTAGACTCGCAGGCAATAAGCAAGGGTAGGGCACAGCAGGCAACAATAAGTCGAGTTGGTGATGTAGCGTAAGACATGGAAAATGTTCTACTTTTCATTAAATTATTTTTGTTTTATGCAGATAAATTATGCAAGTAATATTGTCTTTAGTATAAGAAAGTTTGTATCGCTAAGAAACAGAACAACTGTTGCAAACTGTTACAGCTTGTTTAGCATAGGTGAGGGACTGTTGATCAGCGACACAACCATTACACCTATATAACCTGAAAATAAATTTCGCTATAACCAATCAACACGGACAGTTCTTTAATGATGAGCTTAAAAAACGCGGTAATCAGTGTAGTTGCAAGTGTTTCACTTATTGGGTGTGCAATTAACGTGTCCCCTTCGGCCTTCTTTCATCAAGACTCTCAACAACAGCCCATTGATACCACTAAGCTACATGCTGCCATTCAAAACGATAAAACTGCTGCGGGTATTACCCGTATTGAAGTAAAAAACAAAGAGGGCCTTACCCTTCGAGGTGTTGCGGTTTCTTATCCCAACCCTATCGTTAATATTGTGTTTTTTGCCGACAATCGCATGCCGATAAGTGAAAATAATAGCGTTATACATAGGCTAGGGAAGCTACCCGCAAATATTTTGTGGTTAGACTATCAGGGGGTGGGCGCTAGCGATAAAGCAGAAGACTTAAGCATTAACGCTATTAAACAAGATGCGTTAACCCAGTTTGACTATGTAAAAAGTGCATTCGACGCGTCTATTCCTACAATTGTTCACGGTCGAGGCATTGGCAGTTATTTCGCAAGCTATGTGGCCGCTAATCGGCGTATCGACGCACTAGTATTAGATGGCGCGTTTAATAATATTTCAGACTTAATTGCCAACATGATACCAGGGTTTTCTAACTCGTTTACTAATATGAAGCTTCACGACGAAGTGCATAGCATGCAAATTGCGCCAATTCTGCGCCATTATGATGGCCCGCTTTGGTTGCTAGTAGGTGAATACGATAAGATAACGCCTTATCCCATCAGCCAGCAGTTGCTAAAAGATGCATCAAGCAGCGAAAAATATATTTCAGTTATTCCTAGCGCTACCCACAATGCAACGTTAAAAAGCGACTATTCCATTGAACAGTACCGCCAGTTTTTAGCTAGATTTACACAATAAAGAGTTCCTTACTCGTTGTGGATAACTCGTGGAAAACCTTGTTGGTAAGTCTGTTAATAGCCATATAGAACAACTGATCACGATCTTAAAGGCACTTTCTGGTCGGATCACGAAAAATCAGTTAAATCAAGCGCTGTAGAGCCATTGATGCTGATCTTAATATTATTTGATCGTAAAGCCATACAGGATCAGGCAATTTTCCCCATTGGGGATAAAAGTCTGGAGCAAAACGATCAAGCAGTGATTTTTGTCAATACTTTACTGTCATAAAATTTTCAGAATACGCTTGAGCAGTATTACAACGAATTGCGATTAATCAGCCACCAAACCACGTAGAATTAGCTAAAAAAATACCCGCCGTCGGCGGGTATTAATAATTGCTATATAGCCATCGATAGGATGTGGTTTAAAAAACTGTACCAGAACGTGTATTAAATTCGAATGATGGAGTCGCGTTTGACTACCGTTGGGGTATATTTAAATGTTAGGCCGTCTTCTGGCTTACTGCCCGATGCATATTTCAATGCGAGTTCAGCCGCTTTGGCTGCCATCATTTCCACAGGGTATCGAAGCGTGGTTAATTTAGGTCGGCAGTATTTAGCGAGCAATACGTCATCGTAACCCATTACCGACACTTGGTCGGGCACACAAATGCCATGATCTTGCAGCATTGTCATCGCCCCTGAAGCCATTGCATCGTTGTATGCTAACACGGCAGTAAATTGGGCGCCTGTGGCAAGCAAATTCTGCATCGCTAATTCACCGCCCTCCTGATCGGGGGTGGCATACTCAATCATACTCTCAGGCAAACTTAACTTTGCGTTGTCGACAGCGTTTCTAATACCTTCTAAACGGTGGTTAGGGTCGTCGATACGATATTGGCTACTAATTACTGCTAAATGCTTATGACCCTGACTAATGGCATATTCGGCCATAAGGCGGCCGCCTGTCACGTTATCTAGCCACACGCACCTATTTGCAATTTCAGGAATGTATCTATTTATCAGCACAAAGCCAGGGACTTGTTTAGCAAAGCCGATAAGCGTTTCATCATCTAGCGCTTTACTGTGAACAACCATGGCTTCTACGCGGTGTTCTAACAAGGTTTCAATAGCGCGAAGTTCGGTTTCTTTTTCTATGGAGCCCGCGCTCAACAATATTTGAACGTTGTTCTTTCGCGTTATCGACTCAACGCCGTGGGCGAGCATGGCAAAAAACGGATCGTGAAGTTCAGCGATGACCACACCTAGCGACGCACTGCGTTTTGTTACAAGCGCACGCGCATTAGCGTTGGGACGATATCCCATTTCTTGCATGATTTTTTTAACGCGCTTGCGTGTGTCATTGCCCACTTTCGGGCCATTATTAATAACCCTTGATACGGTAGCCAATGAGACACCAGCGGCTTGGGCTATATCTTTTATTGTTGCCATTTTCTTTTCAAACTTCGTTTTTATTGCATGGGGGCGATTAGGCCTAATAGACATAGCGTACAATATATTTACAAAAAAAGATAAACATCTCACTTAAGCAAATTTATAAATAATCGACGTTATTTGCGTTTGAAAGGGGCGAATTTATTTAATTTAAAGTGGTCCCACCTTTTATATTTATTCAGCTATACGCTATAAAATAGAACGGAAAACGTATAACCTCTCTGCGCTTTATTATTCAAATTCCACCGTTTGTATTTAAATAGGTGAGCCTAAGGCCTGTTCTCTAGCGCCTTAGTTGTGCAGATTAAGGTAAAAATATTGTTATGAAAATAAACGTATCTGTATTCGGTGAAGTAAACGGTAACACGGTCAAGGCTTTCACATTAAATAACGCCAATGGCATGTCTGTTACCTTGCTAAATTACGGCGGTATTATAAAAGACATCACTGTGCCAAATGCCGAGGGAAAACCAATACACTGTGTTCAGACCTTTGATACTTTGCAAGAGTACATCGACGACCCTAGCTATCGCGGTGCGATTGTAGGGCGTTATGCAAATAGAATAGGTCATGGCACCTTTTTCTTAAACGGTACGCAGTACACGCTGGATAAAAATGGTGGAGAGCACAACCTACATGGTGGCTTTGCTGGTTTTCACAAAAAAATATGGCAGGCAAGTACGGACGAGTTAGACAACAGTGCTAGCGTAACCTTTAAATTGCATAGTCCTGACGGGGAAGGCGGTTTTCCGGGTAATGTGAAAGTTGAAGCCTGTTATACATTAAACAATGACAATGAACTTTCACTCGAACTTTTTGCTACGACAGACAAAGAAACCCCGTTGAGCTTTACCCAACACGCGTACTTCACCTTAAGTGACGACGATAAAGTGGGGAGTACCCTGCTACACATTGATGCTGAACAAGTGACTGATGCCGACAGCTCGCTATTACCGACCGGTAAATTAGTGGACATTGGCGGTACGCCATTCGATTTCTTATCACTAACCCCCATTGAAAAAAGAGCGAGTCAACAAGCATCGCATGCGTTGTTTGATAGGGTTGGTGGGTACGATCACAACTACGTACTTCGTGCGGCAAAGGGTAGTGAACCCCAAGCCACTGTAATGGCGCCTGATACAGGTATTTCGATGGAGTTATTCACTACACTACCAGGCTTGCAGTTTTATACAGGTAGCCTTGAGAGTGATGAACAACTCGGCGCCCTGTGTTTAGAGCCACAACATTTTCCCGATGCGCCGAATAAGCCGGCTTTCCCTAACTGCTTCGTTAAGCCTGAGGAAACCTTTAAAGCCGCTATCCGCTATAAGTTTAGAGCCGGCTAATTCCGCTACACTAGTAAAAGAAAATTAATTGTTATTAATTTAACAATTATTTTTCTTTGTTACTTAATTGATAAACCGGAACGCATGCTATATTATTGTTAGGGTAAACGTTTAACCCTATTTTAAGTTGCGCACTAGAGCGTAGCTGGCCTATTCAGAGAGAGTGATTATGGGAACGCCTTTTGACCCTACAAACGATCCACATCGCCGTTACAATCCATTGTTGGGGGAGTGGGTGTTAGTGTCGCCTCACCGAGCTAAGCGTCCTTGGCAAGGGGCCTCAGAAGAGCCTAACAACGAGCAAAAGCCGTCTTATGATCCTACGTGTTATTTGTGTCCAACCAATACGCGAGTAAACGGGGAAGTGAACCCTGATTACAAAGGCACGTTTGTTTTTCAAAATGACTTTGCCGCACTTAAGCAAGACACAGAACAAGCTAGCGAGAAAAAGGGCCTATTTCAGTTTGAAACCGAACAGGGGTGTAGCCGTGTTATTTGTTTTTCACCTGACCACAGCAAAACACTGCCTGAGCTTACTGATGAAGAGCGAGTAGACGTAGTTAACACGTGGAAAGCGCAAACTGCTGAACTAGGTGAGACCTATCGCTGGGTTCAGGTTTTTGAGAACAAAGGCTCCATGATGGGCTGCTCGAACCCGCACCCTCATGGACAAGTGTGGGCACAGCAACACATACCCACTGACCCTGCCAAGAAAGTATCGCACTTAAAGCAATACTTCACTGAAAACGGCACGCCTATGCTTTTAGACTACGCAGAACAGGAAGTGACGAAGCAAGCGCGTGTGGTTTGTCAGAATGACGATTGGGTCGTTGTTGTTCCGTATTGGGCTGCGTGGCCCTTTGAAACGTTACTATTACCTCGTTTCAACGTGCAATCCCTGCATAAACTATCTGATTATCAGTCGCTATCACTTGCCAAAATTATTGGTGAGATAACCGCAAAATACGATAATTTATTTGAGACGTCTTTCCCTTATTCAATGGGGTGGCACAGTGCGCCGTTCGATAATGAAGAACACCAAGAATGGACGCTTCACGCGCATTTCTTCCCGCCACTTCTTCGTTCAGCGAGCGTGCGCAAGTTTATGGTTGGCTATGAAATGATGGCAGAGGCTCAGCGCGATTTAACGCCTGAACAAGCAGCAGACAGATTAAAAGCACTGCCTACAGTGCACTATAAAAAACGTGAGAAGACGAATGGATAACCAAGTACTTTCTTCAAAATTTGAAGCGCAGTATGGCGAAGCGCCAGCGTTAATCGCACATGCGCCGGGTCGAGTGAACATTATTGGTGAGCATACCGATTATAACGAAGGGTTCGTATTTCCAGCCGCTATTAATTTCGGTACTTGGGTTGCTGCATCTAAACGAAACGACAACGATATCTTGGTGACAGCCTTAGATTACGAAGGGCAGCAAAATCAATTTCCGTTGTCAGACATTCAGTACGATGAAGACCAAGGCTGGGCGAATTATGTTCGCGGGGTAGTGAAAGTGCTAAAAGAAGCGCTGCCAGATTTTAGCGGTGCTAACTTGCTGGTGACTGGCAATGTGCCACAGGGAGCAGGGTTAAGTTCTTCTGCGTCGTTTGAAGTGGCTATTCTAAAAGCCCTGAGCGCACTTTACGATCTGCCTCTTGATGGTGTGCAGGCCGCGCTGCTTGGTCAAAAAGCAGAGAATACTTTTGTGGGCTGTTCATGCGGTATTATGGACCAGCTAATTTCGGCAATGGGTAACGAAGGTAATGCCATGTTACTTGATTGTCAGTCGCTGGCCATTGAGCATTCGCCGCTGCCTGACTCACATCAAATCGTTATTATTAATTCAAACGTAAAACGTGGCTTGGTTGATAGTGAATACAACCTGCGTCGCGAGCAGTGCGAGCAAGGTGCATCTCTTCTTGGTGTGTCTTCATTGCGTGAAGCAACCATTGAAATGCTGGAAGAAGCCAAGCCGCATATGCCCGACGTGGTTTATCGCCGCGCAAGGCACATCATTACTGAAAATGCACGGACGCTTGCAGCTAGCCAAGCTTTAAAAAATGGTGATATCGAAACGGTGAGCGAAGCTATGGCCCAATCCCACATTTCTATGTGCGACGACTTTGAAATTACTGTTCGCCCAATTGATTATTTAGTTGAGATTATTGGTGAAGTATTAGGCAAATCTGGTGGTGTTCGAATGACTGGAGGCGGCTTTGGCGGGTGCGTAGTGGCACTTGCGCCATCCGACAAAGTTGAAGCTGTGAAGCAGATAGTTGCCGATAAGTACTTTGCTGAAACAGGGTATAACGCTGATATTTACGTGTGTACCGCTGCTCAAGGTGCCTTTGCTGAAACGAGTTAGGCACACTGCAAAAATACGGTATGAAGAACTAGCTACCTAGGTTTCTTATCCTAATCTTCTTATATCTCGCTCGAAATGTAACCGCGAAGGACAAATTTATGAAAAATATTAAATCTAGTTAAAAAAAGTAAACAAAGTGTGATACTAATATGAGCTTAGACAAGTGTGGTTTTGGGCAACGTTGAGTTGCATAAGAATGAACACTTGTTTGATTAAACGCGTTTTTAAAAACGTGACATCGGTGTGGCAAAAACCAATAGAATAATAAAAACAATTTTTCACCTGTGTACCCTGCATAAAAATAATCGCCGCACCCAAAATAAAAACTTTGGGAAAAACTATGAAATTAGCATCAATAGATATCACATTATTTGTGGTATATGTCGTCGCGCTCGTTGGAATTGCGTGGTGGGTTTCTCGTGAAAAGCAGGGCCACCAAAAAGATACAAACGATTACTTTCTTGCAGGCTCAAGCTTACCTTGGTGGGCAATTGGCGCATCACTTATAGCGGCCAATATATCAGCCGAGCAAATCATTGGTATGTCCGGCTCGGGATATCAATTAGGCCTCGCCATAGCTTCTTACGAGTGGATGGCCGCCATCACGTTGCTTATTGTAGGTAAGTTCTTTTTACCGGATTTTTTTAAAGCACAAGATTTACACCATGCCTCAATTTTTAGAGCAGCGCTACGACCATCGCGTGCGAAAAGTCATGGCTATCTTTTGGCTAGGCGTGTATGTCTTCGTAAACCTCACCGCTGTGCTTTGGCTTGGTGCCCTTGCCATTAACACCATCGCAGGTGTGGATATGATTTACGGCATGATGTTCCTTGGCCTTTTCTCGCTAACCTATTCCCTTTACGGCGGTCTTAAAGCTGTAGCCTTGACCGACATTATTCAAGTGGTTTTATTGGTGCTGGGCGGTTTGTTCCTTTCATATACTGCGCTGAACTTAATCAGTGACGGCAATGGCGCTATTCAAGGTTTCGTCGATTTAACTAACAAGTTGCCAGAAAAGTTCGACATGATCCTGTCGAAAGACAATCCGCACTATATGGATTTACCGGGTATTTCAGTGCTGGTAGGCGGTATGTGGATAATGAACCTGTCGTACTGGGGCTTTAACCAATACATTATTCAAAGAACGTTAGCCGCAAAAAGCGTACAGGAAGCACAAAAAGGGATTGCCTTTGCGGCTTTCTTAAAGCTACTTATGCCGCTAATCGTCGTGCTACCTGGAATAGCTGCAGTACTTATCGTGCCTGACTTAGCTAAGCCAGATCAAGCTTACCCAAGCTTAATGACGCTTATGCCTGTAGGTCTTAAGGGGATAATTTTTGCGGCGTTAGTTGCGGCTATCGTCTCTTCACTTGCGTCAATGACAAACAGTGTCTCTACTATTTTCACTATGGACTTATATAAAGATAAGCGTCCTAACGAGTCTCAGCAGCACTACGTGAAAGTAGGGCGTATAGTGAGCTTTGTAGCACTGATAATCGCCATGATTGTTGCCAAGCCGCTATTGGGCAATTTCGACCAAGCGTTCCAATACATTCAGGAGTTTACTGGTTTCTTTACACCAGGAATTTGCGCGCTGTTCGTGCTGGGTATGTTTTGGAAGAAAACGACGGCGAACGGTGGTTTGCTTGCCGCCCTCGGCTCGTTTGTACTGAGTATTGTATTTAGACAAGTTTGGCCAGAACTACCGTTCATCGACCGCGTGGGTATCGTATTCCTACTTTGCGTTGCGCTTGCTGTAGTTGTTTCGCTTCTAGAGAAAAAAGGGGTCAGTGAAAACGCCGTTGATATAAACGATGTTGAATTTAAAACCACGAAAGGGTTCAACGTTGCATCAATAGCCGTAGTGCTTGTTACAGCAGCGTTTTACATTACCTGGTGGTAAAATTGATAGGGCGTATTTACTTCATACGCCCGTATCATACTTTATGAAAAACAACGCGAAAGTTCAGAAGACGCTGACAATAAATTTTGCTAAGTTCTAGAATGTGTTGCAGTTGGTAGCGTATAAGTGGGGCGAAAAACTTCAAATTTCCCCAATAAAATACGATATACTAACCGGCTAATATTCGATGAACTTTCGCGCTTGCTGATGTCTTAGTTAAAAGAGTTATGCAGCAAGCCACTAAAAACGTTACAGGAGACATCAATGGCAACGAAAGGCGTTAATAAGGTTATTCTTGTTGGAAACCTTGGCAATGATCCTGAAGTTAGATACATGCCTAACGGAAACGCCGTTGCGAACTTAAGCCTAGCAACTAGCGAAAGCTGGAAAGACCAACAGGGTCAGGTTCAAGAGCGCACTGAGTGGCACCGCCTTACAATGTACCGTCGCTTAGCAGAAATTGCCGGAGAGTACCTGAAAAAGGGCTCGCAAATTTACGTAGAAGGTAAATTGCAAACGCGTAAGTGGCAAGATCAACAAGGTCAGGATAAGTACACCACTGAAATTATCGTAGATCAAATGCAAATGCTTGGCGGTCGCGGCGGTGATGGTGGCGGCGGAAACGGCGGTTACCAGCGTCCTCAAAACAACCAAGGCGGTTATAATCAAGCGCCAGCGCAAGGTGGTTACAACCAGGCTCCACAACAAGGTGGAGGCCAGCAAGGCGGCTATAACCAGAGCCAGGGCCAAGGCGGTGGTTATAATCAAGCGCCGCAGGGTGGTAACCCGTCACAGCCTAAGACTCCGCCTATGGCTGAACCAGACTTCGATTTTGACGACGATATTCCGTTTTAGCGTTTACCTGAGACATATCACGTGTTAAAAATATTATAAGAGCCGCTTTATAGCGGCTTTTTGTTTTGAGCTAAGTCCGCTTAATTATGAGATTGATGCCCGCCATAGCTTCTCTCAATTATCATTAAAATGATTTCAGTATTCACCTATGCGGTTTACCAAATAAGCGTGAACAGCGAGCGTTTAAGATTCTCATGTAAGAAAAATCGGGTTTTACAGTGTCAGTAGTAGTAACAGTGGTGGCTTTTCTTTTGTTGTCCCTAAAGAGCGGCATGTTATTTGCCCAAACAGGTGGAAAATGTGAAGGTGAAAAATGCACTTTTCAAAAGCCTACAGTGACCTGGGTACGCCCACCAGAGCTTGGACTTGAAGGCAATGGTGTCAGCATTACAGCGGGCCCGCTTTACGACGTAATGGCCTATCTTTCTACATACTTAAATGGTTATGAACATAAGTTTGAAGTTTACCCAGTGAAGCGTGCATGGTCGCTAGTCCGGAATACGCATTCTTCTGAAAAAGTTTATTGCTTTTATGGGGCTGCCTATCAGAAGGAACGAGTAGAATGGGGATATTTCACCCAACCTACCTCTATTAACTTACCGCTACTGATCGCTGCTAAAAAAGCATTACATTCCTCCTCGAATAAGAAGTTAGTCGCCGGGCATGCTAACCCAATGTTGGGTTATTTTGAGTCCGTTTCATTGCGAACACTTCTTCGACAAAACTTGAGAACGGTGCTTTACGACGAAGTGAACAACGTTTATGCCGATACGTTCGAGCAATGGGCTACACCGAATAATGTGGTGCGTTTAAATGGTTTAGGGAAAGATTTAGGCATGCATACAATTGAGCTACTGGAAAGTGGCAGAATTGACTTTGGATATGTAGGTCACCGCGAGTTTTCAGTATTACCAAAAGAAGAGCTCGACGTGCTTCATGTTTATCAACTCAGCGAACTATCGCAAGAGTTAAGAGGAACAAAACGCGTACTTTGTTCTAAAAGTGAGCTAGGGCATATAGTCACTAATGCTTTAGATAATGCATTTACGGACATCATGTCTAACCCTAAGCAAAATCAAATTTTTAGAGACATCAATTTTGCAGCAGATGGATATCCTTTATTTTTTAAACCACTTTTCGATGAAAGGTGGAGTAAAGTTATGGTCAATTAATCATGCGATAGTACGGCTTCATTTGGAGCTCTACGAAAATCTATAGTTCAGCGTCACTTGCTAATCAGGTGAGTTAAAAAGTTATCTTACGTGACACCAACCCAATCCTTTTTACCAGTCGTCGCGCCTGAATAATTGGTGATCCCGAACTCCATTTCCAAACTCATCACTTTAGCGTGAGGTTGGAAATGGAGGAGATGCTTACGGTAACTTAGCTTATTCCATCTTCACCAGTGCAACTTTACCCACTTCAATGCCACGCCAACCGTTTTTAGGTGCGCGTTTGAGTGGTGGTAATATAAATTGAAGCCCTGTGATCTGGTGAATATCCAAAGGAGGTTGCTCGTCAAATGGCCCCATGGTAACTGGCATAAACATAGGGTACGCACGAGTTAATAAGGTCGCCGTGGGTTTTAGGGCCGAAACAGGAAGAATCAAGGTTTTCCATTCGTCACTTACAGTAAAATCAGTGCCGTAGGCCAGCCCATCGTTAGCAATAACGCCAAATTGCAACCGGTCGCTATTGCCTAATGAACGAACGCGTAGTGCAATAGCGTTATATTTTTTCAAGGTACGGTCTATCAAAGTGGCATTTTTAGGGAGATCCGTACGCAGTAATGGCCCACCAGATTGAAGGTTATCGTCAAAGACTTTGAGCGTAACTGTTTCGCCCTCGGTGGTCGCCGAAGAGGCCGGCCAGCTCACCGTGTTTTGCGGTGGTACAAACGTCCCTCTCGCTTCGCTTGGATTAAAGAGAAGTACTGGACTGCCTGCAGGTTGCAATATCGTGTGATAGTAAGCATTATTTGAGAAATCCCAATCCTGCGGTTTTCCACGTTGCTTACCAGGGTAAGTTACTGTGGTATTTCCGTCAGTAATGGTAAAGGCGTATTCCAATTTACCTGAGAGTTTCCACGTATTGTCATTCGGTAGTGTAACTTGATAAACCCCTTTATCTCCTTGTTGCATAGGCAAAGTAACGAAGTCACTGTGGCCCTCATAACGTACATTTAAGGTAACGAGGGGATTAGGCGTTACACTTTGCACCGTCGCACTAAAGGTCAGGGTATCACCAAGAGTCCGCTGACGTTGGGGTTGGTGAGTCACTATGGTTTCACCTGGTTTGATTGGCGGTAAGTAATAGGCCGAGTCTATGTCACCTGGTGGCTTTGCCTCTGATGGTGATAGCCAATATACCCCAGGCGTGACAACGAAATTACCTCCTGAAGCCTGAGACTGGTAGTTGTTGCCGTCGTTAACACCAGTCACCCCAAAGCGCTCGCCCAGACCGGGAAGGAAAAGAGTCATGCTATTGGCTTTAACTGACAACCGACTGACTTCTCGGTTAAGACTAGAGTTCTGATGTGGGTCTTGTAGATTGATCACATCGGGGAATACCTCTAATCGCCACTGCGAGTCTCCCAGTTTATCCAAGAAGTATGCACCGGAGCCCGTGTATTTAACCAGCTCAGATGATCCAACCCCTGCAATGTGAGTTAGGCTATCAACATCTTTAGGGCTGCGAGTGGTGCTGTTTGTGTAATAGAACTGTTTAGTATCATCAAACACGGCCAAGTCAGCGAGGTAGTCCAGTGTTGTATGATGAAATTGGTTACTCTGCGGGTAATCTGGAGCTTCATAGTCCTGAGGTAAATTACGAAACTCTTCACCGGCAATCATCAAACTTATTGCTTTCGCTGGCGTATACAATAAATTTAAGTAGTGAGTATTGTAGTCTGAGTTACTGTCTGCAATTACCGCAGGGTCGTAAGCAAACTGAGTGGCCCATTGAAACCCCGCGTCGCGAAAGCTGCGTGCCATCGCGGGGTACGTTACGCTATTTGTGATATCCGCCGCGTCAAATTCGTAAATCATGCGCGCTTTATCACTGCACCCGCTGATATCACTAAATGGGTTGGTATACGTTGAAACCGCAGGCAGTACATTGGTATTCAACGCACTGTATTTTAATAAACCAGTGGGATACCACTGATACGCGATACCATCTATTGACGTGTTACATACCGCTTTGGCAAAGTCTCTCTGGTCACCTTGTTCACTAATGTTATAGAACAAAGGCTTGGTAACACCTGCGTCTTTAACCGTTTTAATTAAGGTTTCGATATACGTCGCACTCTTTTGTGGAGCTAAGCGATGTTTGGGCTCATTAAAAAGCTCAAAGGCGATAATTTCAGGGTCGCTGCCAAGGGGTTGCCCAGTGTAGCGGTTTTTATGCGCCATAAACTGAGTCAGATAGCGCTGCTGGGCGGCAATAAGCGCAGGCTTTTCATTCATATCGTTTTTGCTGTAGCCCACTGCAAATCCAGGCTCAGCGGGATCTTGTTCGGGATAGCCCGTTCCCCACCATGCAATGGGAGTGATGATAGCGCGAATGCCATGCTCTTGAAGGCGCATCATCAAATAATCGAATAACTCAAGATATTCATTGTCGATGAGATTGCCTTCTTTGTCGCTGATGGCTTTGTCCCATACGTGAATGCGATAAGCATTTAGCTTAAGCCGGGTCATATGGTCCACGTCTATATCGATCGCGGCTTTGTGATCAATTCCACGCCGAGCGATAGCGCGATATCCATAGGCAAACGGCGCACTGTAGTTGGCACCAAACAAGTGGACTGGGTCGCCGTTGTCCCATAACAACCGGCCGTTTTCTACTGTCACGGGAGTAGGGGGTAACGTGGTATCGGTCAAACTTACTGCACTACTTAAGCCCGCTCTAGTTAAGCCCATAGTAGCCAAAACGATTGAGGTTACGAATATTTTTGAGAACATCTTAATTTTCCTACAAGTTAGGCTTAGCGATAGCCGTTAGGGTTAGACGACTGCCATCGCCAACTGTCTTTCACCATGTCTTCTAAGGTGCGGGTGGCTTGCCATCCCAGCACCTCTTTAGCGTGACTTGAGTTGGCGTAACACTGTGCCACATCGCCGGGGCGACGGGGAGCAATTTGATAAGGGATAGGTCGGTCACTTGCTTTCGCGTAGGCGTCTACCATCTCTAGCACTGAAACACCGCTACCCGTTCCTAGATTTAAGCAGTGACTGCCCGGTTTTCCATGCAATTGCTCCAAAGCGCGAACATGCCCTTCCGCTAAGTCACATACGTGTATATAGTCGCGCACTCCAGTGCCATCATTGGTGGGGTAGTCATCGCCAAATACGGCCAGATGAGAGCGCTTGCCCACGGCCACTTGTGCAATAAAAGGCATTAAATTATTTGGGATTCCACTTGGGTCTTCTCCAATCCGTCCGCAAGGATGAGCGCCCACTGGGTTAAAGTAGCGCAAAATAATACCGTTAAATTGAGCCGTGGCAGTCGCAAAATCTTGTATGATTTGCTCTACCATGAGTTTACTTCTGCCGTAGGGATTGGTCGCGCCGACGGGAAAGTCTTCCACAATAGGTACAGTTTGCGGGTCGCCGTAAACTGTCGCTGAAGAGCTAAACACTAACGTATGTACGCCAGCCTGATGCATAGTTTCTATTAAAGTCTGGCTGGCAGTAACGTTGTTTCGGTAATAAAGCATAGGTTTCTCAACAGATTCCCCCACTGCTTTTGAGCCGGCGAAGTGAATGACGCCATCAAAGGTGTGCTCTGAGAAAACACGTCTGAGCAGCTCTTCATCCCCCACGTCACCCTCATAATGAGGGATCTCTGTATTACAAATACCTTCTACCCGCTTAAGTGCTTCGGCGTGGCTGTTAGAGAAGTCGTCAATTACCACAACAGAATGGCTTGCTTCAACTAACGAGATACAGGTATGTGAGCCGATATAGCCAGCACCACCGGTGACTAATATATGCATGGGTCTTTCCTTACTTTTCAAGTGATAATGTTGCAGGTTTTAGACCTTTGGCAGTAACCGTGATTTTGGCGTTTTTAAGTGTTTCACCAATTTCAATTAATAAAGCGCCTTCTCCCTGAGAGGTGGTAATGGGGCTTTGATTTAATAATTTAATATCGCCTTCAACTTCAGCATTCAGCTCGATGTTATTTGTGCGAACAGGATTGCCCTTAGCATCTACCATTTGTGCGTATACAAATACTTTGTCTTTCACGTAGGGAGTAGGAGCAATACCTGAGGTGTCGAGTCGTAGCGTTAGCGCAGTGGCGTTCTCTGGCGTTGTGACACTATGACGAGCGACAATATTCTCACTAATTAGCGCTTCAGCACGCAATGTACCAGGCTCGAAGTTATCTATTGAGAAGGTAAAGGGAGGATGCGCTAAGTGCGTACTCAAAGCATCAGTGTCGGGGCTTTGCGTCGCAATTAAGCGATCGTTGAGGTAAAGCGCGACGCGCTCGGCATTTGAGAAAACGCGCACATTAGTGCTTGACGTTTCATCCCAATTACTTGCGATATACACCATGGGACCGCTTTCAAATTGCGGGGCGTGTTCGTCTGCATTCCGTTGACTTTGGAAAAAGTAATAGCTGAATTTAGGCTGACGATAAATACTGGCGATACCCGAAGCTTCAATGTCATCGGCATAGCCGCGGTTATAATCAAACATTACCCAGTAACCGTCTGCAAAGGCGGGTACGGTAAAGTTGTCATTGTGGGCTTCTTGAAGGTTCTTTGCCTGTTGCAGCAGGCGCTTTTCACCGCTATTTAGTAATTGACGGCTAGTACGCTCATCTTCCTGCAAATCTTGCCAGCTATCCTGATTTAAACCCGCGTTTTGCGCGTAATATTCCCAGTCCCCGTACTCAGATACAATGTAAGGGACTGTGGGTGTTTCGTAATGCTGAAGTCGGTGTTGACGGGCTTGTACAAAAATATCGTAGCCTAGTTCCCATCCTGCGGAATAGGCGCCAGGGTATTCGGCATGTACTGTATCAGATAGTGCTGCGATAAATTCGCCCGGCATGTCTGATTCGTTTAATGAGCACTCCCATGCAATGACGCTAGCGTGATTACGGTCTCGGCGTAGTAAATCAGCACACGCTTTTAAGGTATGAGCTTCGAACTCTTTAGTGGGGTTGTAATATTGCCAACCCAATATTGCATCCAGTAATACTAAGCCCAGTTCGTCAGCCGCCTTCATAAATGCTGTTGAGTGAGGGTAGTGGGACAATCGAACGTAGTCGAAACCCGCCGATTTGATTTTTACGGCATCGCGGTAATCAGCCTGAGCAGAGGTTGCGTAGCCGACAAACGGATATTCCTGGTGGCGGTTGACACCGCGAAGAAAGGTTTTTTCACCGTTTATCAGTAGCTCATTTTTATCATTGAAGACAAAAGAGCGAATACCGATGTTTCGCGATTGATGTTCTATAGTTGTATCGCCATGCGACAATACAGTGTCCAGTGTGTATAAGTTGGGGTGCTGAGGAGACCATAAGGCAGGTTCAGCTACTGTAATTAACTGATTAAAATGACGCTTTTCACCTGCCGGCAGGGTGTATTGTTGGCTTACCTCATGAACTTCACTTCCATCAAATGACAAAGTTTGGGTAAGGGTAAACGTTTTTTCTTCGCCGCTGGTGTTAGCTACATGCGTTTTAATGTTTACTTCAGATTTCACTTTATCTACAAAAGGGAAGGTTACAAAAACACCGCCACCGGCTACTTCGTTAGCGTGCATCTCATCAGTAATCATCAAGGTGTTTTTTACCAGAAGATTAACATCGCGATATAAGCCACCGTAGGTATTAAAATCAAGCAATGTAAGTGGCTTCGGGCCAGTCACGTCATTGTCACGGTTGTCTAAGCGCACGCGGAGGGTATTCCTTCCTGACACCAGGTAAGGGCTTAAATCGAAAGTGAACGGCAAATATCCACCTAAGTGAGTACCCACTTTCTCATCATTAAGCCAAACCTCTGTAGCATTCATCGCTCCCTCAAAACGAATAAACACCGCTTGCTCAAGCCACTCTGCCGGCACTGAAAACGATTTTTGATACCACGCAATACCTTGCCATTGGTCATTTACCACTTCAGGCTCTAACTGGGGAGTATGTGGAAGAGCAATATTTTCCCATGCTTGGGCTATTTGCTCAGGCGTAAGCGCCTCGTCCGCCTTCTTAAACTGCCAGTCTTGATTGAAAGGAACTACTTCACTTAGAAAAGGCGATGAAGAATGCGGTGGATTAGAAGAAGACATGAAGGGCTGGCACGCGCCTAACCACAACAGACAAAAGAGTAAAAAGCTAAATCGGGAAATAGAAGTCATTGCTCTAGCCTGGATGAAATCAAAAATAGACAAGCCTAGTTGGCTTAAACGCAAAAAGGCACTGCCCTTATTTGAAAGAGCAGTGCCGATACAACACATTTACATCGCGTATTGGAAGCCTAACAAGTAACGGCGTCCCCATTCAGCGTATTGACGTGGTCGGGTAGGGTCGTTGTCAAAGTATGACGTAGACGCTTCATTCGTTAGGTTCTGCCCTTGTAACATTACTTTGAAGTTTTCGGTCACTTCGTAGGCAATGCTGGCATCAACCGTGGCTTCGTCATCTATAGTGAAAACGGCACCTGGGTCCCAGCTACCTACGCTAGTGTATGCACTGCGGTAGTTATATGACACCTTCGCATCAATACCTGCTTTGTAATACCAAAGGGTTAAACTACCTACATTTTTAGATAAGCCCCCCATAGTCAATGGGTTGTTTTCAGGCTCAAACTCAGTCACATTCGTATCTGTATAGCTGTAGTTGGTATAAATCCCCAAGCCATCAAAAGGTTCTGGCAACATGTTAAACGCTTGCTGATACATCACTTCAACGCCGCGAATCTGGCCACCATCACCGTTCACTGGGCCGGTAAATTGGTAACTCTCACCATTGATATTAAGAGTATCTGTAGCAGCACCTACATGACTCTTTAGGTCTTTGAAGAAGAGTGACACGGTAAGAGCAGCATCTTCAGCAAAGAAATATTCATAGCCCAGGTCAACTTGATCCGCGATGAACGGATTTAGCTGAGGGTTACCGCCAGAAGCAGAGTTAACTGTAGAAGATGTATTAATTTGTAAGCCTGTACGCATTTCAATGAGTGGCGGACGAGATATAGCACGTGAAAGTCCAAAGCGAATTTGCGAATCGTCCGTAATGTCAAAACGTAAGTTTAGCGCAGGCAGCACCTCACTGTAGTCATGGTCAATCGATACCGCAGTTAGCTCTCCCCCGTCAGCTTGCTGGAAACCTGTTGAAGTAGATTCGGTATTGATGTAGCGCACACCTACATTACCTGTGTACGAGATACCGCCAATTTCACCTAACAGATTAAACTGAACGTACAATGCAGTATTAGTTTCTTGAACATTCCAGCTATTAAGTATATCGGCATTAGTCTGGGTATGCTGGTTGCGGTTATCTATCCCGCCAAACGCTTCCTGCGCTACTTCTGACCAATTTTTTATGCTGTAAAGCGCAGGGACGCCATAGCCTTCACCAAGCTCGTAAGTAAAGGCGTCTACATTGGCACTGCTATTGGCTACACTTTGTTGCCAGCTAACCACATCATTGTCTTTTTCTCTATCTGTCCAACGCCCGCCGAAGCTCATTGCATCAATAATTCCCCACTCGATAGGTCGAGAGAAATCAAGCTTGGCAGTGATCATTTCATCTTCTAACAGGCGGTCGTTGTCCACCTGCATATAATCAAGACCGTAATCCGTAACATCGCTCATGTCATAACCAGTGCCAATGGATAAGCGCTCAGCGGTAGTGTCCCAGCTATAGTCCATGCCGTTTGCATCAGCATCTGCATCCCAATACCAAGACTGAATGTTCACCCAGCGAGAAGTTATTGAAGCTTCTGAATAGCCAATGTCCGCATTTACCTTCCAAACGTCACCTAACCATTCAGCATTTAAGCCTGTACTGACAAGTTCGTTTTCTTGGAACCAAGTAGAATTATTTGCAGTGTGGCTACCGCCCCACAACATTCCACCTGCAACAATTTGTTCTGAACCATCGGGTTTAGTAATGATTTGCGGTGGGTTACTGGCATTTGCAACGTTCCAGTTATTTAAGCCACCCCAGTTACCCCAGCCGTCGAACCAGATTTGGTCTTCTCGTTCTTCAATATCAAATTTGGAATAAAAGAGGTCATACTTTAGCTCTAAACTTTCATTTGGTAGCCATTGAAGTACCGTCATTGCACCAATTCTCTGGTTGTCACCGCCTTTCGTAGCCGTCTGTGCTCCCCAAGGGGCCGCTTCAGGGATGCCATTACCATTAACATCACCCTGATCAGCCGGAACATTGTTGTATTCCCACGAGGTAACATCTTTTTGTAGCGAGGGTTGGTCTTGAACGGCAACGCCAAACGCAATACCAAATGTATCTGAAATAGGGTCGATATAACTGAAATTAGCGCGATAACCTTGGGAGTCGGCTGTGGGAATATCGTCAGCTAAAGGGTAACTCATCAAGTGCCCGCTGATGTTGACGGCCCTTTCATCTTTGGTCAAGGGTTCAACGAACTGCATGTTAACTAGGCCAGAGATACCCCCTTCAATATTACTTGCTAAAGGGCTTTTAAATACTTCAACTGAGCTAATAAGCTCCGCAGGGAATTGTTCATAACGAACACTACGACTTGGTTCACCGCTAACAATTTCTCGGCCATTCATGGTTGCAAGGTTAAGGCGCGGCCCCATACCTCGAATAGAAATCTGACTCGCGTTTCCGCGATCACGGTCTGCTGCAATACCCGGTAAGCGCGCGAGGGCATCAGTGATTGTCACATCGGGAAGTTGTCCCAGGTCATCCGTGGAGATAATTTCTACCGTCGAATCAGCTAACTTCTTATGCTGTAGTGAACGGGTTAATGTGCTACCGAAACCACGGACAGTGATAACTTCGGTTTCGCTGATATCAACTTGTTTATCAACATCGGCCGCTTCTTGTGCTGAAGCAATGCTGATATTTAAGCATTGCGCTACCGCAAGTGCGGTCAAACCTAACTTGAATTGTGTCTTCATTCTATTACCCCCAAGGTAAATTTTTTAATAGTGTCTTGAGTCGTGTCGAGTGTGTTTTTAGCGTCTTGGTAGGCGTTTGTAGGGATGGCTACCATAAACAGTAACAACTTTATAACATATTTGGGTAAACGTTTACCATAAAAATATTCAGAGAAATTGAATGTTTTATAGACGGTAATAAATAGTAGGCTGAAAACAAAGAATGCTGTCGAGGTGAGTTTGAGCGCTGCACGCTAGATTTTTAGGGCTCTACAATAACTTTTTGAATGCAGAGATTTTACTTAAATACAGAGCTTTCAAGTTGTTTGTAGAACGGTGCGGTATGGGAGGAAGGAAAACGTTAATGCCCTAATAATAAATATTAGGGTTTATCGTTTTCCTTTGTGCCAAACAGGAGAGTCCTATTTGGTTTTCAGGGACGCTCTAATGCGATGCTCGCTACAAATTAGCTACAGCGGATGCGGGCAACAGCCGATTTCCAGCCGTCATAGGCTTGATCACGTTCTTGCTTGGTCAATCTTGGAGTGAAAACGCTATCACTCTTCCAACAATGGGTTAAATCGTCGATTGAATTGAAGACACCAGCCTGTAATCCTGCTAAGAAGGCAGCACCAAGAGCGGTGGTTTCCGTAATCTCAGGGCGCTCTACTTCAGCGCCCAATATGTCTGAAAGAAAGCCCATAACCCAATCATTACGCGACATACCGCCATCTACACGAATAGTTGTGGGGCGAGCGCCATCGCTTTCCATTGCTTTTTGCAGGTCCTTAGTCTGATAGCATACAGACTGAAGTCCCGCTGCAACGATTTCGCTAATGCCTGTGTCGCGGGTTAAACCTAAAATTGCGCCACGCGCGTCTGGATCCCAATAAGGCGCGCCTAGGCCAGTAAATGCGGGTACTAGAAACACGCCATTGTCTTCTCTGGCACGCTGCGCAAGTGCTTCTGATTCAGCGGCATCGTCGATAAGTTTTAAGCCATCGCGAAGCCATTGCACCGTGGCGCCAGCCATAAATATACTGCCTTCTAATGCATAGGTGGTTTTGCCATTAAGTCGGTAACCTACCGTGGTAAGTAAGCGGTTTTTTGATTGCAGGGGCGCATCGCCGGTATTTAAAATCATAAAGCAACCCGTTCCATAGGTACTTTTTGCCATACCTTTTTCAAAACAGGCTTGGCCTACCAATGCGGCTTGCTGGTCGCCTGCAACGCCCTGGATGGGGATGGCCCTACCAATAATCTCTTCTTTAATAACGCCGAAGTCAGCTGCACAATCCATAACTTCAGGTAACATTGAGGCAGGGATATTGAATTTACTTAATAGCTTTTCATCCCAACACTGGTTGTGAATATCAAATAACATGGTGCGCGACGCATTAGTCGCGTCGGTTTTATGCGATTCACCGCCGGTAAGACGCCAAATAAGATATGTATCCACTGTGCCAAAGAGCAGCTCGCCATTCTCTGCTTTCTCGCGGGCGCCTTCCACGTTATCTAATATCCATGCGATTTTCGTGGCCGAGAAGTAAGGGTCGAGTAAAAGCCCTGTTGCTTCGGTTATATAAGAAACAAACGCCTCGTCTTCGCTAAAATCACGGCAGTATTGTGCAGTGCGTCTGTCTTGCCACACGATTGCATTGTATACGGGTTTACCTGAGTGTTTATCCCATACCAAGGTTGTTTCGCGCTGGTTGGTAATACCAATGGCGGCGATGTCAGATGGAGCGACACTACATTTGTTAAAAACTTCTTTCAGAGTAGATACAACGCTTTCCCAAATCTCTTCGGGATCGTGCTCCACCCAGCCGTCCTTTGGATATTTTTGAGAGAACTCTTGTTGCGCAATGGCATCAATGCTGCCTTTCGGAGAAAAAATAATACTGCGAGAGCTTGTTGTGCCTTGGTCAATGGCAAGAATATGTTGTCCCATAAGGTCACTCCTGAAGATAGTTTTCGTAGAGTTTGCATTATTTACACGGGTTTAACAATGCTATATTTTCGAAAACGAACATTTCATATTCGTTTAACCGTGGGAACTTTGTCTTTAAGCACGTATAATTAATTATAATTTTTAATTCCTCAGGACTCGTAATGAACCAAACACAAAGACACGAAAAAATTGTTGGCCTTATTAAGCAGCATGGTTTCATGTCTATTGATGATTTGGTTAGTGCTTGCGACGTTACGCCGCAAACTATTCGACGAGATTTAAATCAACTTGCTGAAAATGGCGTAGTGAGCCGTTACCACGGCGGGGCGGGGTTAAATAGAAGTTGGGAAAATACCCCTTATCAAGAGCGAAAGACCCAAAACAGTGAAGTGAAGGAGAAAATCGCCGAAGCTGTGGCGGCAATGATACCCGATGGTGCTTCATTGTTTATCAACATCGGTACAACCACAGAGATGATTGCTACAAAGCTGCTCAACCATAAAAATCTCCACGTTGTAACGAACAATATTCACGTTGCTACTATTCTTTCCGCCAAAGAGGATTTCTCTGTCATTATTGCTGCAGGTGAAGTGCGGTACCGAGATGGCGGAATTATTGGTGAGGCTACGTGCGATTTTATCAGTCAGTTTCGTATGGACTATGGCATTATCGGTATTTCGGGAATAAGTGCAGATGGCGCATTACTCGATTTCGACTTCAGAGAAGTAAAAGTTTCACAGGCCATATTGGAACACACCCAACACGTTATTCTTGCAGCTGACTATAGTAAATTCGAGCGTCGGGCTATGGTAGAGCAGGGGCATATATCTCAAGTAGACTGCCTTGTTTGCGACAAAACTCCTCCACCGGCTATCAGTGACATTATTGAAGAAAACAATATAGCCTTTGTTAAAGCTTGATTACCTACACCTAATACTGCGCTGCTCAGCCTAATAATTTCACTGCTTTATTTTTTCATTCGTTTAAACGGGTTCGTTCTCCTTTATAGCCTGTCATTTAACAAGGCTCCCTCTTCTATTTTACCCTCGTTTTTTCTTGTTCAATCTCGTTTCCTTAACTTTCTTTAATTTCCTTAAATGTTCGTTTCTGTTCGTTTTGTGTTGACATGTTTTCTTTTTGGTTGTCAAATAGCCAACTATATAACGACCATTTGGGGTAACGTATGATTCACAACAAACAATCTGAAAAAACGCTAGACGTTTTAGTCGTAGGCGGCGGTGTAAATGGCGTGGGTGTAGCGCTTGATGCAGCGGGCCGAGGGCTGTCGGTTGCTTTGTGTGAAAAAGGCGACTTAGCTGGTGCGACATCATCTTCAAGCAGTAAGCTCATCCACGGTGGTCTTAGGTACCTAGAGCATTACGAGTTTCGTTTGGTTAAAGAGGCATTAGCTGAACGGGAAGTACTGTTGAAGAAAGCGCCGCATATCATGTGGCCTTTGCGTTTTCGTCTTCCTCATCAAAAGCATCTACGTCCAGCCTGGATGATTCGAATTGGCCTATTCATGTACGATTCATTGGCAAAGCGCAACATGTTGCCTCGCTCGCGCAAGCTTTCAACCACCAGTGAAAGCCCTTTAGTTAGCGATATTTCAACGTGTTTCGAATATTCTGACGGTTGGGTAGATGATGCGCGCCTAGTGGTACTTAACGCGTTAGCTGCCCAGGATCAAGGCGCTCAAATTTATACTCGAACCGAGTGTGTTAAAGCAGAAAAACAAGATAATTTGTGGTGCGTAGAACTTAAAACCGCTGAAGGGAAAACGTTTACAGTCAAAGCGAAGTCGATTGTGAATGCGGCAGGCCCTTGGGCTGTTTCTTTCCTTGATCGCCTGGTAAATGTTAACAACCCTAACGCCATGCGAATGGTGAAAGGTAGTCACTTCATTGTACCTAAGCTATACGACACAGATGAGGCCTATATTCTTCAAAACAAAGACGGCCGAATAGTGTTTGTGATCCCTTATGAAGGGGATTTCTCTTTGGTTGGCACGACAGATGAGGACTTTAAAGGTAATCCGTCTGATGCTGCGATTTCAGATGAAGAGACGGAGTACCTTGTCGATGTGGTTAACCACTACTTTAAAACAAAGATTACCCGAAATGATATCGTGCATTCATACAGTGGCGTGCGCCCTCTTTTAGAGGAAAAAAATGCGTCTGCGCAAGAGCTCACCCGCGACTACAAAGTTGAATTAAAAGGTGAAGCTGGAAAGCCTGTCTTACTTAATATTTTTGGCGGAAAGATAACGACATACCGAAAGCTTGCTGAGCACGCGGTTGATAAACTCGTAACCTGTTTTCCAAAAGCGAAAAAAGCGTGGACGAAAGAAGTGCCGTTGCCGGGAGGCGCGTTTGAAGATCAAGCCTCGCTGGTTTCAAAACTAATTAGTGAGTTCCCGTGGCTAGAACAATCTATTGCACAGCGATACGCCCGCCAGTACGGTTTGTTGTGCTATAAGTTTCTAAAAGGCGTAACGTCTGTAAAAGAAATGGGTGAGGATTTTGGTTTCGGCATGTATCGCGCTGAGGTCGACTACCTTATCGATTGTGAATGGGCTTACACAATAGAAGACGTGCTATGGCGAAGAACCAAGCATGGGTTGCGTTTAAATAAAACGCAGCAAGAGGTCTTGGCGCAGTATATTTCCAGTAAAGTTGCCGGTACGACCGACACGGTTGGTGTAACAGCTGCGAGCGCGTAACCTTTTAAAATAACCAAAGCCGTGAAGCTCACTTTTGTGGCTACACGGCCTGATGCTTTTTTAGACAATAGGTCATCTTCTGGGGTGTGACTGTCTTGCAGAAAGTAGAGGCCACTAATGCGAATGCATAGACAGACGACTTTCATTTAAGGATTGTTTATACCGTACTTTATATTTCCTTCAGAATGCCGATAGAATAGCGAGGCAGTGTGTATAGCGCTATCTAATATAAGTAAAGGCAGAGGGAACACCGGTGAAAAAAAACAAAGAAAAAATATCTTCCACCGCAAATCTTATTAAAGCCGCAGTGGCCATCTTATTTGCAATATCTTTAGGTGTTGCTGTTAACGTTTTGCACACGGGGGAAGAAGATACCACAACGACAGCCTTTGCCACTCAGTTAGATACCTTCAAGCGTCACGTTGTTTCTTCCCACTGGCAGTGGCGAGTACGTCAACCTACCACCATGATTATGCTTATCCATTACGATGAGAAGGGCAATGAGGTCAACCGAAAACCCGTTCGAATGAATCACGAGGGTTGGCCTACTGCAGACTTATCCGACCCTGGTTGCGAAAAAATATGGAAATCCCTAGTAGCAAGCCCGCTGCGCGTCGACGGTTTTAAAGTTCATGCAAGGTATTATGCTGAACTCGATGAGGGGGAAGACAATTACTGGTGCCGCTATAGCCTAAGTCGAGGCGCTCATTTTGATTACTACCCTGCAACGGGTTCAGTAACGAATCTAAATGAATAATTACATACCGTAAACTGAGTCTATTAATATAAATTTATACTTATGTAGGTGTTTGTTCTACTTAGATAATTAGTCTACTTTTGTGTTAGTGCCATGTAACTGATTGGCGCGTTAAGGTATTGTCGATTATAAGATACTACTGGATATTAACGAACTAAGTAGACATATGCTAACGGGCTTATTCTCTTCGCAAACAAACAAAACAACGCTCACAGTAGGGGTATCGGTGAGTGCCGCTGAGCTGCATGTTGTTGCCATCGATTATGATAATAGCACTGTGTCGCTTAGTTCAGTTTCGTCTGTACCCTTTGACCCACGTCAATCGCTTGATAAACAGGTCAATGATGCATTAACGGCATTTGAAAAAGCGCCCTGTCGCGTATCTGTCGTACTTTCCCAAGATATGTATCACATGGTGCAGGTAGAAAAACCAGATGTACCAGAAGAAGATATTACCACCGCGTTACCGTGGACTTTGGGTGATCTTGTCCCTTATGACGCGAGCAACATTGTTTTAGACTATATTGATTACCCTGTTCAAACCCGTACTGGTGCAAAAAAGATAGATGTATTCGCTGCGGAAAAATCTTCGCTTTCAGCAGTAGTCGAGAGTATGTCTAAGAAGAAAGGGCAAACCTTAACCCATATTCACACCAAAGAAGTGTTAGCGACTGAAATGGTGCCCGACGACGACTATGCACGCTTACTCATAATACAAGAATCTAACAGCGAACCGTTTTTGATGATCGTCCGCTCTCGTGCAATATGGTTATCGCGACGTCTACGAGGGTTTGTAAATAAGGCAAACGGTAACGCAGACCTGTCACAGCTAAGCGATACACTTGGCTTAGAAATTCAGCGTTCAATGGACTTTTATGAGTCTCAGTTGAAGCAGCCGCCTTTGAAAGAAATCCTATTTAAAACACAGTTTGATTGTATGCCAGTGATAGAGCGCTTAAAACCGTTTCAACCGGCAGCGATGAATGTATTTTCGCCTGAACTTGATTTGTCTGATGTGGTTGACCCTTCGTGTCACTTTGCGCTGGCTAGTGCCCTTGTTGCAGCGAGGGAAGCGCATTGAAAAGAACGATAAACCTTTACCACCCATCACTGCAGCCTCAAAAAGAGCGACTCCCCCTCGCAAAAGTACTTTGGGTTAATGGCGTTGCCTTTGCCTTAATGCTTACAGCTGTGGTTTTGCTCAACGTAATTTTAAGTGGCAAGCAGGAAACGCTAAAGCATCAGACGGCGGCGGTGAGTCGAATAAATGACGAAATAAAAGCGTTAACCGCTGCACTTGAGAAGAAACGAGATACCAAAAACTTACAGCAGCAGTTAGCGCGGGTAAATACGAAAATAGAAAACAGAAAGCAGTTACTGGCGTACCTTGAAAGTGGAGAGCTTTCCTTCGATGCAACAAAATACGGTGAAGTGATGGATGATTTAGCGAACTATCACAACCAAAACCTATGGTTAACCCGCATTGATATAGATACGCAGAAAATTCGCCTATCTGGGCAAACAATAGCGCCTTCATCAATACCCCAGTGGCTTAAAAAGTTACAGCAGTCTCCTTTTTTTCAAGGTAAAGCCTTTTCATCGGTGAAATTTGATGAAGTGGAAGACACCGACAACGTAAAACAATTTTTAATTTCTACCGACTTTGAAGGAGAGGATGATGAGCCAGTACCAACAACTCTCTGAAAAGTTTTCGGCCCTTGAGGGGAGAGAAAAGCAGCTTATTTTATGGGTGAGTTTTGGCCTCATCGTATATCTGTTCTTCTGGTTTGGTATTTCGCCCGCGCTTGACGATTTATCAACAGCCGACAAAGCAGTGAAAAGAAAAAGCAGTGAGTACAACGCCTTGGTTATTCAACGAGATGCCGTTCAACAGGCGCTTTCTATCGATTACACGCAGCGCACCCAGCAAGAGCTGGATAGCGCAAGAAAAGCCTTACTTGCGATAGATGAAGAGCTACTTTCATTGAACGAAGGGTTCGTGGCAGCAGACAGAATGCCGGAATTACTGATGACGCTATTAAACGAAGAAAACAACGTGCGTTTGGTTAATTTCAACGTTGAGCCTACTCAAATCGTTCGCTTTGGCGAGGGAGAGTCGCAAAGCACGCCGTTTTATCGTCATAACATGCGCTTAATTATTGAAGGTAGTTATTTTGACCTACGCGGCTATTTAGCGCGTCTTCAAGCGTCGCCAGAAAAGGTGATAGTAACTGACTTTGCTTACCACGTTGCACAATACCCAAACGCTACATTGGCGCTTGGTCTGGCAACGGTTAGCAATAACGAAACCTTTATTTCGCTGTAAGGAGTTATGGTGAAGCTATTTAAAATTGTAGTTACAGCGTTAGCGATAGTCAGTGTGACCCTGCCAACCGCATCAGGGGCGGTAGACCCAACCAAACCGGCGGTTTCAAAGGCTTCTATGCCTGGCGATAAAAATACCATTGCGGGCGAGTTAACGCTTCAATCTATTTTTAAACGCAGTACAGGCTATAGCGCCATTATTTCGGGAAAGTCCTACCGAGTTGGCGACACGCTTGACGAGTACACCATTTCGAAAATTAATCCTAAAAATGTGGTTATCACTGACGGACGTCAGCAACAGACACTAAGAATGTATGCATATGAAATTAAAAAGTAGTCTCACTTTACACGCATTTGTTTTGACAGCGGCGCTTGTAGTAAGTGGTTGTCAAACTTACGGTGTTGGCGAGGAAGTGAAACCTCATATACGTGACGAGTTAAACCGCTCGCAAAATAAGCCCACCGGTGTGCCAACGCCTCCACCTCAGCTTAATCAGGAATTGTTGTCGGAAGTTGCTCGTTATCAAGCGCTTCCAGCACCAACATCGCAAAAAACCTTTGCAGTGTCAGCGAATAACGTAGACGTGCGCCCCTTCTTTGATGCGTTAGTGGAAGATACACCCTACAGCGTAGCGGTTCACCCTGCGGTATCTGGTCAAATTAGCCTAACGCTAAAAGAGGTTGCCCTTGATGATGTATTAACCATTATTTCGAGAATGTATCCGCTAGATGTCTTCTTAGAAGGCAAGGTTATTCAAGTTATGCCGTCTCAATTAAAAACAGAGTCTATTCCGGTTAACTTTTTAATGATCAAACGGTTTGGTGTATCAAACGTTAGCGTTATCGCTGGTGGCGTAAGCGAACAAGACCAAAATAACGGCGGCAATAATGGCGGTGTCAACGGTAACAATAATATAAGCGGTAACTCATTAGGTGGACAAGGCGGTATTGGCGGTCAAGGTGGGCTTGGTGGCAACAATATTCAGCAGCTTAATGGCTCTAACATACAAACCACCAGTGAAAACGACTTTTGGAGCGATTTAAAAGAAGCGCTTAAAGTACTGGTTTCACCCACCGAAGGTCGCCAAGTTGTGGTTTCTCCGCAGGCGGGGCTTGTTACCATACGCGCCTTGCCAAGTGAAATTGCGGTAGTGAAAGACTTTTTAAATCAAAGCCAAGAAAGCTTACAGCGCCAAGTGGTGTTAGAAGCGCGCATTATCGAAGTTACACTTAATGATGGTTATCAACAAGGCGTGCGCTGGGACCGAATTGCTAGCGGCCTAACTGGCAGCGTAAACTTTGGTTTTAGCGGTGGCGCACTGGCGTCTAATTTCGCCGCGAACACCGCTGCAGGCATTGACCCTGCAATCAATGCAGTTAATGCCATTGGTAACACCATTTCTACTGATATTGGCGGGGTCTCTACGTTGCGTATTTCCCGTGGTGACTTCGACGGTGTTATAAACATGCTGCAAACCCAGGGTGATGTGCAGATGTTGAGCAACCCTAGGGTCACGGTAACAAACAACCAAAAAGCAGTGATTAAAGTAGGGCAAGATGAGTATTTTGTTACTGACGTTTCTACCAGCGAAGATCAGAGCACAACGAGCACTGAGAACGAAAACGATATTGAGCTTACCCCTTTCTTTTCAGGTATCGCACTTGATGTAACACCGCAAATAGATAGAAGCGGCTCGGTCATCCTGCACGTTCATCCGTCAGTGACGGAAACGGCAGAGCAAACTAAAGTGATTCAAGTGGGCGACCAGCAAATTTTACTGCCCCTTGCACAAAGTAATATTCGCGAGTCAGATACAGTAATTCGTGCCCGCGATGGAGAGATAGTGGTTATCGGTGGGTTAATGGAAACCGTTACCAGCGAGCAAGAATCTAAAACGCCTTTATTAGGCGACATTCCTTTTATTGGTAATGCCTTTAAGAACAAAGCGAAAACTCAAAGTAAGCGCGAATTGGTTATATTAATTCGCCCTTCTGTAGTACAGCCCGACACCTGGGAAAAGCAGCGCCTTCGCACCCAGTCGTTACTTGATCAATGGTATAGAAACTAACCATGTACCAGGGCTTTTTTCACTTTACCGAGATGCCGTTTTCGCTTACCCCGAATACGGACTTCTTCTGTGCGCTAGCGCCGCACAATGAAGCATTGAAAGTCATTTTGTCGGCGTTGAGTATGTCTGAAGGCTTTATCAAAGTAACCGGTGAAGTTGGTACGGGTAAAACCCTACTGTGCCGTAAGTTAATCAACCACCTTTCTGACAAATTTGTGGCTTGCTATTTACCCAACCCTTACCTATCACCAGATGAGCTTCGCTTAGCGTTTGCAAAAGAGCTCGGTATTGATGTCGATACTACAGGCGATATTCGGGGCTTGCACAGCGCCATAGAGGCCAAGCTTTTAACCCTTAAAAAAGAGGGCCGACAGGCGGTGCTGATCATTGATGAAGCACAGTCGCTAAGTTGGGACGCCCTAGAAATGCTTCGGCTGTTTAGTAATCTCGAAACGGAAAAAAGCAAGCTGCTTCAAATTGTTTTATTTGGTCAACCTGAACTTGACGATAACTTAAATAACCCAAAAGTGAGGCAAATTCGCCAGCGTATTAGTTTTTCATATAGGTTACGCACCATGACTTCTGCTGAGGTTGATTATTACATTGGCCATAGGTTGACCACGGCAGGGGGGAGCGAACACTTAATCTCCAAAGGCTTGCGTGCCTTTGTTGCTTTGGCTACTAAAGGTACGCCAAGATTGGTTAATATTGTGTCTCACAAAATCCTTCTTCGCGCTTATGGTCAGGGTAAAGCTTCAGCGAACTGGGCGCATACGGTTAGCGCCGTATTAGATACCGACGATTGCAAGCGCCGTCTTGTACCGAGGCAAAGCATTATTATTTTGTCGCTTGGCGTAGTCGCCGCGCTGGGTATGCTTCACGTATACGGGGCGGCTAGCCTATGAGTATCTTAAATGACACGTTAAAGTCATTGGACAAGCGCAATCAAAGCGAAGACTTTGGTTTACCTCCTACGGTTCACCTCGCACAACGACCTCTTTGGCCGAAAATTTTCATCGGCATCGCAATTATTGCCTTATTAGGCTGGTTTGTATTAAGCGCTGTGCTTAGTAACCGTGATGACGGTACTACTGTCAGCAGTACAGAGGCAGATAAATCAGCCGCTCAAGCGCCGGATTCAACGCTAACAAAAACCGAGCGTGTGCCGGGGCTCACCCAAACCGGTAAATCGGCAGGATCCGACGAACAAGCGGAAGGCCAAACCGGCACTACAGGCCTTGAAGCCAATGATGAATTTGAGGGGATGCGGTCAAGCCCCTTATCAGAAAACGATATGGCCCTTCAAAACTCGCCTACCGATGTGGCGGCGCTCGTCACTAATAGCGTTGATGAGACGCGAGAAGACGATGAAGCGCAGTACCGAGTGGGCGCTTCAGATAGTAGGAAAGATACAGCAATCGAAACAATACCAGTTAAAGCAACGCCAGCCGAATCTGCACCAGACGAGGCAGCACCGGCCGAGACAGGCGCGGCAGAAACAATGTTAACTGAAACAAAGTCAGCTGAAATAATATCGCGACCGCCTGTGGTAGAAGTGGCGCCTAAAACCCCTCAGCAGCAAAGTGCAGTGCACTTAGAGGCTGGCTTAAAGGCTTATAACTTTGGCATGTATGGTGAAGCGCAGAAAAGCTTCACCCTGGCACTTTCTACCCACCCTGAAAATGACGAAGCCCGTAAACAGCTGGCGGCACTTTACTTTGGGCAGAACAATAGCCTACAAGCGCTGCAAGTTCTGTCTGAGGGAGTGATGCTTTCGCCTCAGAGCTTAATGTGGCGGGAATTGATGGCGAAAATTTTGATGCAAGAAAGCCGTTTTGAAGAAGTGCTAAACCTTATGCCAGACAGCTTAGACGCCAAAGCGTTAGCTGAAGGACGCGCCGATTACTTAATTATAAAGGGCACGTCAGCCCAGACCATTAACAAACCAGCACAAGCGGTGTCGGCATTCAGTGCCATGACATCGCTACAGCCCAATAACGCGAAATGGTGGCTGGCGTTAGGGGTTAATTACGATGCGTTAGCAGACGAGCGGCTAGCAATATCGTCTTATTCCAGAGCGCTTGCCATAGGCGGTCTTTCTTCTGCGTCAGCGAAATATGCTAGCTCGCGTCTCACCGAATTACAGGAGCAACCTTAATGCAACCTCGATTAAAGATGCGCCTTGGCGATTTATTAGTCCATGAAAATATTGTTACCAGCGAACAGCTTGATAGCGCATTATCGGCTCAGCGTTCATCAGGCCGGAAACTCGGTGATACCCTTATCGACTTGGGGTTCATTAGCGAACCTCAACTGCTTCGTTTTCTTGCACAACAGCTCAACATTCCATTTTTAGATATTACACAACGCCGTATCGACCCTGAACAAGCGCAGCTTATTCCTGAAGCCTATGCAAGGCGCTACCGCGCGCTGGTGCTCGAGGCTGATGATGAGGAAGTATTGCTAGGAATGAGCGACCCTACCGATTTAGGAGGCCTTGACCAGCTGGGACCTTTAGTTGCACCTCGCCATATTGAGCTGGCAATTGTGCAGGAAAATCAAATGCTCGAGGCTTTTGATTCAGTATACCGCCGTACCCAGGATATAGCGTCATTTGCAGAAAAGTTAGGTGAAGAGTACGCCGATGAAGCCGACTTTGAACTCTCTGCCTTAGACGATACCACTTCAGATGCCACCGTAGTAAAGCTACTTCATTCTATTTTTGAGGATGCGGTTCAGGTGCGAGCATCAGATATTCATATAGAGCCAGATGAAAAAATTCTTCGTATTCGCCAACGTGTTGATGGGGTGTTACAGGAAAATACATTAAACCAAGTAAAGATTGCTTCGGCACTAGTACTTAGATTAAAGCTGATGTCGGGCTTAGATATCTCTGAAAAGCGCATACCGCAAGACGGCCGCTTCAATATCAAGGTAAAAGGCCACGTCCTCGATGTGCGTGTATCCACCATGCCGGTGGCAAATGGTGAAGCTGTAGTGATGCGTTTGCTAGACCAGTCTGCGGGCCTGTTAACGTTAGACCAAACGGGAATGCCCGATGTTATGGCGGAAAAGTTTCGCGCCGCTATCAACCGCCCTCACGGCATGATATTGGTAACCGGGCCAACAGGGTCAGGTAAAACGACAACCTTGTACGGCGCACTAAGCGAGCTTAACAAACCTGATTTGAAAATTATTACCGCTGAAGACCCCATTGAATACCGCTTACCTCGCATTAATCAAGTTCAGGTGAACAGCAAAATCGGCTTAGACTTCGCGGCTATTTTGCGTACCACACTTCGTCAAGACCCCGACATTATCATGGTGGGGGAAATGCGTGACCAAGAAACCGTTGAAATTGGATTAAGAGGCGCGTTAACGGGCCACTTAGTATTGAGTACGCTTCACACCAATGACTCTGTAACCAGTGCTATTCGTCTTATTGATATGGGAGCGGCGCCCTATCTTGTGGCTACGTCGTTACGTGGTGTGTTAGCACAGCGACTTGTGCGTAGAGTGTGTGAGAACTGCAAGCAAGAAAAATTGCCTTCTGCGCAAGAACAAGCCTGGGTTGGCTTTTTAAAACCTGAACTTACAAACGCTAGTTTTTACAAGGGGCGAGGCTGTAACAGCTGTAATCATACCGGTTACAAAGGACGTATTGGTGTCTTTGAGTTCTTAGAAATGAATGAAGATATGATGGAAGCGCTGCGCGACGACAATACGCAGGGTTTTGTTGATGCAACAAAGGCAAACAAAGACTTTGTTCCGCTGTCTCATATGGCGCTAGATTATGCGGCAGAAGGCAAAACTTCTTTAGACGAAGTTTTCAAAGTGGCTGAGTTTGTACCAGAGGTGGTGAACCACTAATGCCTCAGTTTAGTTACGCGGGTAAGTCGGCACAGGGCGGGCCTTTAAAAGGCATAATTGAAGCTGCGTCAGCGCAAGCCGCGGCGCAAGCCTTACTGTCGCAAAACATCGTACCCATCTCGATTGAAGAAACAAAAAAAGTATCGGGTACGAACAACAGTAGTGGATTTGATATTGGGAGCTTGTTGGAGCAAAAGGTAGGGTTAGATGAAATGATCATCTTTTCTCGCCAAATGTATTCGTTGCTGAAAGCGGGTATTCCTATCATTCGGGCTATAAAAGGGCTAAGTGAAAATGCCTCTCACAAACGCTTCCAAGAAATTCTTAAAGATATTGCCGACCAGCTAGAGCAAGGACGAAGCTTATCTTCGGCTATGGTTAAGTACGAAAAAGTGTTTACACGCTTAACCATCTCAGTGGTGGTTGTGGGCGAGAACACGGGTAAATTAGACGATGTATTTTTGCAGCTGGCACTGTATTTCGAACGCGAGCAAGAAACCCGAAAGCGCATAAAGTCTGCTTTGCGTTATCCCACCTTCGTGTTAATCGCACTTGCCATCGCTATGTTTATTTTAAACCTGTTTGTGGTGCCTGTATTTACGCAAATGTTTGAGCGCTTTGACACCGAGCTTCCCATAATGACCCGCGTATTAATCGGAACCTCAAACTTTTTCGTTAACTATTGGTGGCTAATTTTAATCGTATTAATCGCAACAATTATCTCTGCTAAACAATACGTTAACTCGACTAATGGACGACTCAAATGGGACAAATTTAAACTAAAGTTGCCTGTTGTAGGCAGCATTATTGAGCGATCATTATTAGCTAGATATAGCCGAAGTTTTTCAATGATCTTGCGTGCAGGTGTGCCTTTAACCGCTGGGCTGTCATTAACCGCCGATGCCGTTGATAACGCTCACATGCAGATGCGGATTAAAGCAATGCGTCAAGGCATAGAAAAAGGCGATAGTTTGTTACGCGTTTCGAAAAATAGCGAACTGTTTTCTACACTTGTATTACAGATGATTGCAGTGGGCGAGGAAACGGGGCGTTTAGAGCAGCTTTTAGAAGAAAGCGCCGATTATTATGAACGCGAGGTCGACTTCGACCTGAAAAGTTTAACGGCCAAGATAGAGCCCATATTGATAGGGTTTGTTGCGGTAATGGTGTTGATACTGGCGCTTGGCATATTTACACCTATGTGGAACATGATGTCGGCGGTAAAAGGCGGCTAAGTGTGCGCGATTATTACTGGGGAATAAAGTGGCTGGCGCCAAAACAGGGTTATTGAACTTTATTGTGATTGGCATGCTGCTGACTGTTGTTTCTGCATCGGTTGTATATCACGCGACCCCCGTTATTGAAGAAGCTGAAAAAGTTAACAAAGAAAACGCCGTTGCCCAGTTTCAACGCGTGATTATGTTGGCAAGGGCGCAGTGGATAAAGACCAAACAACAAACGGTGTTGATCTACGAAACTGAGTTTGATGCTAGCGGCAATATAAGACAGCACAAAGACGTTGCGGCCGAGTTGTTCGTTAACCGAAAAGGATGGCCTGAAGGCCTTAAAGAAGGTCAGGGAAAGGCCTGTGAATATTTATACACGTTGGCAACGTTAAGAGAGGCCGATGTGTCATCCGAAATATCGGTTAGCGATAGATACGCGAATGGATATTTGCAATGTGTATTTCGCATTCAAGACAAAATTTGGTTTGAGTATAACGCTGGTAGCGGCGTTGTGAGGGAAGTAAACAGGTAACTAAGCGTTGGAACAATACGCTTATTTTGTAACTTAGGAGATGGTATGAACACCAAACAGCAAGGCTTTACGCTTATTGAGCTTATCATTGTTGTCATTATTTTAGGCTTGCTTGCGGCAACTGCTTTACCGCGCTTTATCGACGTTACTGATGAAGCCCGTGAAGCCAGTGTAGAAGGTGTTGCGGGTGGCTTCGCTGCTGCCGTTGGCCTTGTAAGAGCACAATGGGAAGTAGAAGGTCGACCAAGCGGCAATAACGGGAATGGTAACGGTACGGTTGTCACCTATGACCAAACTCAAGTTGGAGTTGATGGCACCATTGGATACCCAACAGGTAGCCCAACAGGCAACACGCTTATTTCGACAGTGAATGCGACTGAATGTAAAAACGTGTTTGACCTTATTCTTCAGTCATCACCAACCAATACTACGTCAACTAATGACGCGGTGGTCGCAGATTTCAGATATGCAGTGCGCGAAGACGATTCGGGAACAAATGCGCTTTGCGTTTACTATCTTGTCGAGTCTATGGGCTTACCCAATACTTCTGCCCCCGCAGACGGTACGCCCGACGGCACCAGCTTCGATGGTTTCACTTACAACCCTGCCACTGGCCAGGTTACTGTTTTTTAATTAATACTCAGGAAGTCTAATTATGCAAAAAGTTTCAACACAAAAGGGTTTTACCCTAATCGAGTTAATCATCGTTATTGTCCTGCTGGGTATCCTTGCGGTAACCGCGGCACCTAAGTTTTTAAACCTTCAAGATGATGCACGTGATTCTGTATTACAGGGTATCGCTGGGTCTTTGGAGTCTGCTTCATCTGTCATCTATGGGAAAGCGCTTATTGAAGATCAAGCGGGGGCGACTGGTTTTGTCGATCTGAATGGAAACGGCGCAAACGATGCTTCAACAGATGTGACAACTGTTAATGGGTATCCAGATGGTGATAATGCTGCGAATTTCACAAAGCTACTAGACTTACCCGATGAATACTTAGTCTCAACTAATGGCACCGACACTGCATTTATTTACTACACAGGGTATGGTGACTATTCGGTTGTTGCAAACGCTCCTGATACAGCGGGCGATAAATGTTCGGTACAATATGTCAATGCAGGCGCGGGCGAGCGCCCTACAATTACTGTAAACACGTGTGTAGAGTAATGTGAAGAAAAGCGGTTTTACATTAGTAGAACTCATCATAACCATCTTGGTTATTGGGGTGCTGGCGGTAACCGCCGCACCTCGCTTTCTTGGTAGTGACACCGAAGAGGCCATTGCCCTTCGCGACCGAACCCTTCAACTTGTACGCAATATGCAGCTTCGCGCCATGCAAAACGTACAAGACAGCAGCTGCGTGAAAATAACAAGTACAGTTATTGCTCCCCCCGCTGGGCACGACTGTGCAAATGCCCTATCTACCGCCTTCGATAGTGATCAAGTTGTCAACGCATCCAGCACCGATTTTACGTTTCAAACGGCGGATGAAAACGGCGATAGCTTTTCTCAAATCCAGTTTGACGGCTTTGGCCGCCCACGAAATATTGCCTGCGCCACCACCTGCAAAATTCAAATAAGCACCTTTGCGATGTGCCTTCAAAATGAAGGGGCAATTTATGCGTGCTAAGTTACCTAAGTCACAAACCGGTTTTACCTTGCTAGAACTGGTGATTGGTATTGTTGTATTTACCATTAGCCTAACTATTGTGCTGTCGCTTATTGTTCCGCAGGCAGAACAAACCGCAGAGCCATTTCGCCAAGTAAAAGCAGCTAAGTTAGGTCAGTCTTTAATGAACGATATTTTAAGCCGCTCTTATGATGAAAACAGCGACCGAAGCCCGCCTTTTGAAACCTGTAATGCCAAAGGAAATTGCTCAACAACACTTGGCCCAGAAGAGGCGAGTGAAGACGAGTTTGATGATGTAGACGACTACAATGGTTACGCCGTCAGCAATGTGGGCGGTAACTACAACAATTTTGGTTTTACGGTAACAGTCGACTACGACAGTGACTTAGACGACAGTACGCCAACCGATGGACAATTATTCAAGCGCATTGATATCGCGGTGACTGCACCCGACGGCCAAGTTTATGATTTCAGCGCTTATCGAGGGAGCTATTAATGTCTCCACGAAAAGCTCTGCGTCAAGGCGGTTTTACGCTAATAGAACTTATTTTAGTGATCACAATTTTAGGCGTGATCAGCGTATCTGTAGCACAAGTGATCTCTTTAAGTGCGCAAATCTATATAACGGGCGCAGAGCGTACTCGCCTTGTTTCAGATGCGCGGTTTATTATACTGCGCCTAGAAAAAGAGTTGCGTAATGTGGTGCCAAACTCAGTGTCATTTGACGCCAGTTTAGAGTGTCTTTCCTATTACCCCATCAAAGAAAGCGGCACCTATGTGGGCGATGCGTTTAATAACCCTATGCATGTTGTGGTATTTAACAGTCAATTGAGCGAAGACGACACCTTGGTTATATACCCGACCAACCCACAAAGTGTAAACGACAATGGGCGTAATATCGACGCTATTGCAGATGCCGCTTCAGACCCTACTAGCGACAACCAGTATGACCTAACGCTAAGTGCGGCCAATACCCAATCATCCCCGGGTAAACGCTTTTTCGTCCCTGAAGCGCAAGTGACGGTATGTAGAACATCATCGGCACAAGGTGAGCGATTAATAAGAACGCAAGATGGCGTATCAGGAATTATCGGAGCAAACGTGATTTCATGGAGCGCGAACGTTATTACAGCGGGCTTACGTCAAAACGGCTTAATTGAGCTTCAAATGACGCTACAAAGCAGCGATGAAGAGCAAATATCGGTTGTACACGAGGTTCACTTTCCCAATGTGCCATAGCAAGGAACACAGTGTAATAAAGCCAAGTAGCGGGCCTCGCTTAGTAGGGATGCCAAGCTCACTTGCCCGCCAGCGCGGGGCTACAACCATAGTGGCTATCATTATCAGTATTGTACTTTTAGGTCTTGGCATTGCGCTGTCTAACCAAATTTCATCCAATATTCGGCAACAGTCCATCGAGTACTATGGGGCTCGCGCTTACTTAGCGGCGCAAAGCGGGATGGAAGTGGCAATTTCTAGGCTAATTAATGGTAATAATCCAGCGTGTTCGGCCATTACTCAGCCAGTAACTATCAGTGCAGCAAACGTGCAGAATTGTGCGATTACGCTATCTTGTGAGGTGGAAACCGAAGTGCAAGAGCCTGAAGTCGCCGCCGGTGAAATTAGAGTTTATGCATTGGCATCACAAGCGCAGTGCAGTATAGGGCAGCTTGAAACATCGAAGCGCGTTCTTGTTGAAGTGAGGCAGGAAGAATAATGACATACCGTAAATCTCTTGTTCGAGCCCTATTTATTGGAGTGCTCTCTGTATTAGCGCTGCCCGCGCTAGCCGTTCCCCAAATTGAAGGCCGATTTATTGAGCTTCAAAATACCTACAATAAAGCCGAGTGGACAACCATAAGCTTTTCGCAAGTATACGATGAGCCGCCCGCGGTATTTATGCTTTCAACAAATCAAGGTTCGAACCCTGCCATCGTTAAAATTCGCAACGTTACCAGAACCGGTTTTGAAGCCCTGCCGCTTGAGCCCTCTGGTGAAGACGGCCCTCATATCACCATGGGGGGGCATTATTTAGCAATTGCCTATGGCATTCACGAGTTTCCTGATGGCGATATTGTTGAAGTAGGCAAAATGGAATTAGATGCCGATACTATCCAAGCTTCAACCAACTCCCCGTGGTATGCACCATCCGGGCCCTTACTGCCAGGAACGGAAGATACTCGATATGCAGAAGTGCCGCTGCAAACAGATTTTGGTGAGCAACCGGTTTTCTTTCACTCTATTCAAACCGTTAATAATCAAGTTGATGTGAATGGAAAGAAGCCGCCCAATGAACATTTACTGCCATTTCTAACCATTGCAGCTAAATATGAAGCGCCGTCATATTATATCGCCTTTGAAGCATCGGAAACAGATTATGAGCCCGTAACGCGCACCGAAACGGTTGCCTATATGGCCACCACTGAAGGGTTTGACCGCAGGTTCTTCGATGACAACGGTGTAGAGGTGGTTTGGGAGGCCGACTTTGCAGATGTGCGTATTCAGGGCTGGAGCGACGGCTGTTTCCAAAACAACTTTAAAAACAAATATGATCAAACGCCATTAGTTGCTGCAAGTAAAATTAGCCGCAATGGGGCAGATGGCGGTTGGCTACGCAGTTGTAAAGTGAATAAAAATAGATTGGGCCTTCGTGTAGATGAAGACAGAAGCCTAGATTCTGAACGAAATCACACGGAAGAAGACGCCAGTATTCTGGCGATGACGTCAGAGTTTGTATTTAGTGGTGAAGTGCCAAGCTGCGATGTGGCGTTCCCGGGAGCAGTGGCTGCATTTGGCGGTGCGCCTATAAACCTTCCGGCCAATAGCCGCATTATTGATGAAAACAGCGGCGTGCTTAGTGCAACACAATTAATACCTGGAGGTACACCGGGCACAGCGGATTACCCTAAATGTGGAGAGCCAGGTGTCGACTGTACCGTAAATAACACAGACTCACTCACCGAGTCACAATCTAGAGCCATACCGACCATCACGATTGACGATAGCGGCCCAGAAATAGCTGCGGGTAATTTGGCCGGCGATTACTACTTTAATCGGCAGAATGTGCTGATGGCCGCGGGAAATTATAACGTTGTCGCACCCACACGAATTTACGTTTCCGACCCGGGCACTAATCCAGCAGGCCAGCCAACACGTTTCGTTATGGCTAATGCTAATGTCACCGTTGCCGATGGTGCTTATTTAGCGATTTATGTGGACGGTGACGTGGTTATTGATGGCTCAAACCCCAGAGCGTTAGTGATTGCTAAAGGAACGGTGACATTTGCTAATGTTGGTGATGAAACCCTCATTGGTCGTTTCAATGCGGGAGGGGGCATTGAATCTGTTTCTTCAGCAACGGCAAGTGTCCCTGCACCTTTAAGGGTAACTGCAAACAGTGTACCGAATAATATACCGGGTATATGCGGACGCGAGGTTATTGAAGTACTAAATCACTATCGCTACGAACTAGCGGATAACAAAGGCAGTAGTTGTGCGGCGAAAGAGATCACGCTTAAAGCCTGTGCAGATGTAAATTGCGACCTCATTTACTCTCAGCCGTCTACGGTTAGTCTATCTCCTCAAAATAGCAATAATTTTGAGTGGAGCGGAAGCGATGTCGTCTCGTTTACAGGGCAAATTTCGTTAGCATTAGACAGCTTGAAAGGGAACGATACAAAACTCGCAACGTTAGGTGAAACGCCATCGTCCCAACTACGCTGTTTCATTGGCGGAAAAGATGTCGGTATCGAAGGCTGCAAAATTAATTTTGAAGACGACGGTTTAGTATTTAAAAACCTCACAGACAACAACACCACTATTGTAACCCAGCTATCGGGCAAACCATCAGATCAAGGCTTTAATAGTAAGACCTATGCTGTCGAGGCCTGCGGTAATTCAGAATTTTTAAAAAACAAAATCGTCGATGTCGACCTGAACTATAGCTGTTCAAGCTCTAGCAACTGCTCGAACAAGCTAGCGTTGTCTAATAATAACAATACGTACGAGCTTGGACTAACGCCAGAAACCGTTGCGCTTCAGTTCGATGGGAACTCTCGCGCTGAGTTTTCAGTGCAGTATCCAGACGCGGGTGAACTATCGTTATCAGGTACCATCACTGACAGAACCGGGATTTCTGGGTCGTCTAATATTTTCAAAGTGCGCCCCTTTGGTTTTGCGATGGACATTCTTGATGACAGCGGAACAAGCACAAACCTCAACGGGTATGCTAACAGTGCCAATGGCACCTTGCTTACACGTACCGGCGAAGACTTTGTGGTTGGGCTGCGCACAGTACAGTGGGTTGACGGTGAAGACAGCAACAACGATGGTGTTCCCGACAACTTTGACGACTTAGCAAATAACAATACCGCAGAGCATTTCACAGGCACGGTAACCTTAGCGCCGCAGCAACGCCTGCCTGCGGGCGGCACAACGGGCGCGTTAAGCACATCAAGCGTGCTATTTGATGATGAAGGGAAGGTGAATGTTAGCCTTAATTACGACGAAGTTGGCACCATTTCGATTAACGCACAAAGCACCTATCTCACAGACACAACCGTATTAGGCCAAGTTAACAACGTGGGGCGTTTTGCGCCTTCTAATTTTGCGCTTTCAGGCTCAGTAGATGCGGCGTGCACGGCTAGTGGTGCTTTCACCTATTTTGACCAGCCACTCGCTGATGTGAGTTTTTCGCTTACTGCGCTTAACCATAACGGCAGTCGCACGGTGAATTATTATGATGGCTTCGACAAACTGACGAATTTAAGTTTGCAGGTGGAGCATTTAGGCAGTCTATTGAACCGGTTAGCAAACACCAGTGCTATCACATGGCCGCAAAACGCGAGCGCTGGGCAAATTAGCTATGCAGATTCAGATATTGCGTTTAGCCGGCTGAGCGGCGCAACACTAGACGGCGCTTATTTAGATGCCAACATCGTTTTAGTCGCCCAGAGCAGTCAACTCGACGGTGCCAATTTTAACGGGTTAACGTGCTCAGGTACCTGCGTGGCTGATATTGGCGGAGCGGTAAGTTTCGCCTACGGCAGAGCAACGCTTATCAACAATTATGGCGGTGCTGATGAAGCATTGTTGCTACCTATGCGTACCCAATATTGGGATGGGAATAACTGGCGTATAAACAGCTATGACAGCTGCACAGGCTTTGAACACGATAACATCAATGATAACTCAGGTGAGCTGGTATCGTCAGAAGACGGCAACCTTAGTGAGGGGGCCTATGAGGTGGGTACGGGAATGCGCGTGTCATCACCTAATGGGGCAGGGAATTACCCGGTAACTTATACGCCAGATGCATGGCTATTGTGGGACTGGGACGGTGACGGGCAGGCTGATAACCCACCAAGTGCTACGTTAACCTACGGTGTGTATAGAGGTAACGACAATATCATTTATAAACGCGAGCAAATTAACAATGAATAAGCGCGCTAAACCTCTATGTGTTTTGAACCTTCTGTTTTCTATGCGGTCACTATGTGGGTCTAACGTAGTAACCAATGGATAAACGCGTATGCGGTATCGCTTTATAGGGTAAGTACTAACTTCGCTCTTCAATAAAGTAGTTATTTTGGCTCTAAGTTGCAGCATTACTTGCCCAAAATTGCCCCCATTGTTAAAGTGTGCGAATAAATATCGACTTCACGTTAAAGCGTCGCCATCTCACCTTTGCAAATACGCGTTAACACAGAAACAGGAATACACTCTTCATGTTTAAAAAGCTTCGAGGCATGTTCTCTAATGATCTGTCCATCGACCTCGGAACAGCTAACACGCTGATTTATGTAAAAGACCAAGGTATTGTTCTAAACGAACCTTCAGTAGTGGCTATTCGGCAAGAGCGCGCAGCGGGCCCTAAAAGCGTTGCAGCTGTGGGTGCGGAAGCTAAGCGTATGCTTGGTCGTACACCGGGTAATATCCGTGCTATTCGCCCCATGAAAGACGGTGTTATTGCCGACTTTTATGTTACCGAAAAAATGCTCCAGCACTTTATCAAGCAAGTTCACGATAATAACTTCTTACGTCCAAGCCCTCGCGTTTTGGTCTGTGTTCCTTGTGGTTCAACCCAAGTCGAACGTCGCGCGATTAAAGAGTCTGCACTAGGTGCAGGCGCGCGAGAAGTCTTCCTTATCGACGAGCCTATGGCTGCGGCAATCGGTGCGGGCTTACCAGTGTCTGAAGCGCAAGGCTCTATGGTTGTTGATATCGGTGGTGGTACTACCGAAGTTGCTATCATCTCACTAAACGGCGTGGTGTACTCATCTTCGGTTCGTATTGGTGGTGATAAATTTGATGAAGCTATCATCAACTATATTCGCCGTAACTTTGGTTCACTGATTGGTGAAGCAACCGCCGAGCGTATTAAGCATGAAATTGGTGCTGCTTACCCAGGTGAACAAGTTCGCGAAATTGAAGTGCGCGGTCGTAACCTTGCAGAAGGTGTACCACGTGGCTTTACGCTAAATTCCAATGAAATTCTTGAAGCCCTGCAAGAGCCGCTTACCGGTATTGTTTCGGCCGTTATGGTGGCACTGGAACAGTCTCCACCTGAACTTGCCTCTGATATCTCAGAGCGCGGTATGGTGCTTACTGGCGGTGGCGCATTACTTAAAGACTTAGACCGACTACTCATGGAAGAAACGGGCATTCCAGTGGTTATCGCTGATGATCCGTTAACCTGTGTAGCACGCGGCGGTGGTAAGGCATTCGACATGATTGACCTTCACGGTGGCGACCTGTTTAGCTACGAATAAACAGGAAAGGCAACCGTAAGGTTGCCTTATTTGTATCATGGATACTATTTTTACTCGCGGTCCTTCCTTAAATATCAGACTTACGCTGGCCCTTGTGTTGTCAGTAACGCTGATATTTGTCGATCACAAAATGGACGGGTTCAAATCTACGCGAGTGTATCTAAACTCTTTAATGAGCCCCCTTCAGTATATCGCTAACCTCCCCGGACTTATGCTAAGTGAAAGCGCCCAGCGTCTTACTTCACAAGAGCAACTATTGGCCGAAAATCAAAAGCTCAACAATCAGCTTTTGCTAATGAGCGAAAAGCTTCAGCAATTCGACGTGATTGAAAAAGAAAACGCACAGCTTAGAGAGTTACTGCAAGCGCCAGTACGTGAGTCATCCAGAAAGATGGTTGCCGAATTAATGGCCGTTGACAAGAACCCCTACAGTCAGCAGGTGGTGATCAACAAAGGCGCGATAGACGGGGTTTATCCGTCTCAACCGGTTATTGACGACAAAGGGATTGTAGGTCAGGTAATGGAAGTGGGGTCAACAAACAGCCGTGTATTACTGCTTGCTGACGTTACTCACGCTATCCCGGTCCGTTCTCTTCGCAACGACATTCGTTTTATCGCCACGGGAAGTGGCGCCTTAAACGAATTATATCTTGAGCACGTTCCGCACAGCGTTGACATTCAAGAAGGCGATACGCTTATTTCTTCTGGGTTAGGAAAGGTTTTTCCCGAAGGTTACCCGGTGGCTACCGTTACCCAAGTGGTACGCGATGAAAGCCGCCCCTTTGCCCGTGTAATAGCCACGCCTTTGGCGAACTTAGACAGGCTTCGTCACCTGCTATTGCTATGGAAAAAAACTAACCCTGAGCGCGATGTAAAAGATGAGGCCAAGGGCGAGATGGTAAACGAGGAAGAATCGACCGATGCGTAAACGTAACCTCGTGATCTGGATTAGCCTATTAGTGGCACTGGTTCTACAAATTGTGCCCCTACCTACACAAGTTGACCTTTACCGGCCTGACTGGGTATTAGTGGTGCTGGCCTATTGGAGTATGGCGTTACCGCATCGAGTGAACGTGGGGATCGCCTTTTTAACGGGTGTCGCCATGGATGTTTTGGTAGGCACTACCTTAGGCATCCACAGTTTTGCGCTTAGCATTTGCGTTTATATACTGGCTGCTAATTACCAACGGCTGCGTAATTATTCCGTATGGCAGCAAGCTATTATCATCGGCCTTCTATCATCGTTATATCACCTGATGACATTTTGGGTTCAGCACCTTCTGACCGATATTTATTTTCAAGTGGACTATTTATGGCCGGTGTTAACTTCTATGGTGCTATGGCCTTGGGTGTTTTGGTTACTTAGACGTACACGTAGACAGTTTTCTATTTCGTAATTCGAACGCCTTTTTGTTAATTCCAAGGGTAAGACAATGACAAAATCGGTAGTGTTAGCGTCGGCATCACCAAGACGCACCGCGTTGCTCAAGCAAATGAACATAGCTCATACTATACAACCCGCCGATATTGACGAATCGCCGCGCCTGAACGAAACGCCACTGTCGCTGGTCTCACGGCTTGCTGCTGAAAAAGGCCAGGCGGTGAAAGCGAAGTTGGCGTCAAAGCAAACGTTGACTGACGATACGGTCATTTTAGCCAGCGATACCCTTATTGCTTTTAACGGTCAAAGCGTAGGTAAGCCAGAAAACAAAGCCGACGCTAAACGCATTCTCACGATGCTTTCTGGTAACACTCACGAAGTGCTAACAGCTATCAGTGTTTTGAATAACACTCGTCAGCAAACCCAAGTCATTACAACGTCTGTAACTTTTGCAGCATTGACGGATGAGCAAATTACCGCATACTGGGAAACCGGAGAACCTGCCGATAAAGCAGGAAGTTACGCTATTCAAGGTATTGGCGGTGAATTTGTGGTCTCAATTAATGGCAGTGCAAGCGCCGTAATCGGTTTGCCTCTTTACGAAACCCGTCAATTACTCAACGAATTTGGAGTTGTGTCGTGAGTGCTGAACTGCTTATTAACGTTACCCCGTCAGAGTCGCGAGTAGCGCTTATTGAAAACGGAATACTGCAAGAAATACACGTTGAACGTCATACAAAACGCGGTCTTGTGGGTAATATTTATCGCGGTAAAGTAAGCCGGGTACTGCCTGGTATGCAGGCTGCGTTCGTTGATATTGGCCTTGAAAAAGCAGCATTTTTGCATGCCTCAGATATTGTTATTCACAATGAAATTGCTGAAGAAGTCTCGGCAAGCCATATTCAAAAGCAAGACATCCGCGAGTTGGTGCGAGATGGCCAAGACATCGTCGTTCAAGTGGTAAAAGACCCTATCGGCACCAAGGGCGCGCGTTTAACCACAGATATCACCATACCCAGTCGTTACCTCGTATTTATGCCGTCGGTCACTCACGTTGGCGTATCGCAGCGCATTGAAGAAGAAGTGGAACGAGAGCGTTTAAAGTCGCTGGTACAAGAGTTTTGCGATGAAAACGGAGGCTTTATCCTACGTACTGCTGCAGAAGGTGTGGGTAAAAATGAACTCCAGTCTGACGCGGCGTTTTTACGCAGGTTGTGGGACAAAATACAGTCTCGTATGAAAAAGCGTAAGTCGAACGTGCTTTATGAAGATTTACCGCTTGCGCGACGGGTGTTGCGAGACTTTGTTGGTACTGAGCTAGACAGAATTCGCATTGATTCGAAATTATCATTTAATGAGCTTCACCAGTTCACCAAAGAGTACGTGCCAGAGATGAATGGCAAACTAGAGTACTACACCGGTGATCGACCTATCTTCGACTTGTACGATGTTGAAAACGAAGCGCAACGGGCATTAGAGCGTCGCGTTGATTTAAAATCTGGCGGCTACTTGATTATCGATCAGACCGAAGCCATGACCACGATAGATATCAATACGGGGGCCTTTGTTGGGCACCGTAATTTAGAAGAAACGATTTTTAATACCAATACTGAAGCGACGCAAGCCATTGCGCGTCAGCTAAGATTACGCAACTTAGGCGGCATGATCCTTATCGACTTTATCGATATGATTGAACCAGACCATAAACGACGTGTCTTACATTCATTAGAGGTGGCGACGAACAAGGATAGAGCCAAAATTAATATTCACGGTTTCACTGCGTTGGGGCTTATTGAAATGACCCGCAAGCGCACCCGTGAAAGCATAGAGCATATACTGTGCGGCGAATGTCCGGTGTGTAAAGGCCGGGGCACAGTTAAAACCATTGAAACCATTTGCTTTGAAATAATGCGTGAAATCGTTCGCGTGAACCGCGCATACGATGCGGATAAGTTTGTGGTTTACGCCTCACCAAAAGTGGCAGAAGCCCTAATGGGTGAGGAGTCTCATATGCTGGCAGAACTAGAAGTATTTGTATCTAAACAAATTAAGGTACAAACAGAAACATTGTACAACCAGGATAAGTACGACGTCGTCATGATGTAATGCATTAACGTATACAAAGGCAAAATGTGACAAATTTTTCGTCGGTAGCCGCTTATCTACTTAAGAAGTTTTGGCTGCTACTTGCCGTATTGCTTGTACTTTTCGCGCTAGTATTAAGCGCTGCACGCTATGCTCTGCCGCATATTGAGCACAACAAACATTTGTTGGAAGACTATATAAATGAGCAGTATGGCGTAAACCTATCAATAAAAAGCGTGCATGCGGTTTGGCAGCGCAGCGGCCCTAGCATTGTGCTAAATTCGGTATCGCTTGCCAAAGATGAAGCTTCACCTGTTGCCTTAGACATTCGACAAATTTACGTTGAATTAGATTTCTGGCAATCACTGCGCGATCAGCTTATTTCTTCTACCCGTTTTGAATTGCGGGGCCTTCGCCTAGATATCGATGCCGATCGCCTTTCCGGCGGTGGCAAAAATAACTTCCCTGTGGTTAACGCGTTAGAGCGCTTGTTCTTAGAGCAATTACAAAGCTTTTCGTTAGAAGATGGGGCGGTGTCAATTACACATCTTAACGAGACCAATTCTTTCGACATTGAAAGCTTATCCTGGAATAACCGTAAACAGCGACATCAAGGTTTAGGCCGGCTTAAAGTTGCTGATTTAGCGGCAAACTCAGCCTCTTTCATTATTGATATTAACGGCACCCGTGAAGACTTTGACGGCGTCTTTTATGCCAAAGCTGAAGAACTCGACATTTCGCCTTGGGTTAGCGACCTGATAAAGACCAAGCGTCCACTGGCTCAAAGTCGTGCTAATTTTGAGGTGTGGGCAAATTTTGCCAACAATGAAATTACCAGCGTGCAGGCCGAGCTTAATGACAGCTTGCTAGAGTGGGGCGATGGGCGTGCAAAAACGATAACCGGCATCAGTAGCGGTAGCTTACAAGCACTGCCTAATAAGAAGAGCAAGCGTGGCGGTTGGAACGTTAGGGTAGATCAGCTTGTACTGAACTCAGGTAACGAGACAATGACGACCGACCTTATTGGTAGTATCAGCGCAAATGGCGACGCGCTCATCAATACGGTTAAGCCTGTTCAGATCAATCCCTTTTTATTGCTATTGCCACTTTTCATGGATGACACCGGTGAAGACGAAATACGTGGGCTGAACCCCAAGGGAGAGCTCGCCACATTGCAACTTCAATGGCGCAGTGGTACCCCCTCTCTCGCGGCCAAAATAGTTGATTTGCAGTGGGATAAAACAAATAAAGTACCGGGGTTATCTTCTCTCGATGTTGACCTATTCTGGTATAAGAATAACGGGGCTATTTACTTACAAAGCACTGATAGCGTATTAAGCGCGAGTGGGGTTATCAAAAAAGACCTCAAGATTAACGCGCTAACCTCGCAATTTTATATTTATCCCGAAACGGCAGAAGAGCCCAACAAGCAGTGGGTCGTCAAAGGGGACAATATGCTCGTCGATAGTGATGCCGTTACCCTTAAGCCGCAGTTTAAACTTAATACAGCGACGGGATTTATGTCGCTTTATATAGATATAAGCCCGATAGCGTTAAATACAGTGAGCGACCTTTTCCCTGCTGGCGTTATGGGGGCAAACACAGATAAATACCTAACCCGGGCGTTTACTGGTAAAGGCGACATCGAAAATGCTCGCGTGCTGTGGCATGGACGTACCCGAGATTTTCCGTTTGAAGACAACTCAGGAATTTTCCAAGCCTATGTGGATATCAAAGATGGCGATTTTCTTTTCGCACCAGATTGGCCTGCACTGAACGATTTAGACCTTTCGCTATATTTCGTAAACAATGCACTGGTAATGGAAAGTCCTAGCGCCACCTTAGCGGATATGAAAATAAGCAATATGTCGGCTGCCATTCCAAGCTTTAAGCCAGGTGCTCGTTTAGCGATTTATGCGACAGGCGAGGGAACGGGAGACGCATTAACCGACTTAATGATGAACTCCTCGTTGCAAAAGTCCTTAGGTAATGTGCTTAACAATGAAGTGCAAATTAGTGGCCCACTCTCGGCAGATATTAAGCTAGATATTCCATTTAAAGGCAAGGACGTGGTAGCATCGGGTACTGCGCATTTGTCGAATAACCCCGTCTATATCGCTAGCACCAAAATGCTTTTCGACAACGCATCAGGCGATGTGACCTTTACCAACGGGAATATCGACGCCAATGCGCTACAAGCACGGTTTCTCAAGCAGCCTGTAGCGCTCTCCTTAAGTGGAAGGCAAGGGGACACTTACGACCTTCATGTTGAATTAGGGGGCCGCTGGCACGTGCACCCCCTTGCAAACTACGTGAATACAGACCTCACTGATTATATTGATGGGGAAAGTGACTGGAAAACCGTTGTTGATCTTACGCTGTCTAATAGCAGTTTTTCCTACACCGCCAATTTGAAAGCTGACCTAACGGCAACACAAAGTGTGTTACCTGCTCCATTTGATACGCCTGCAGGCACCAGCCTCCCTTTATCTATTGTCAGTGAAGGTAACGGTAAAGCGTCAAACATCGAAGCGAGACTAGGAGAGCGCATTCGTTTTGACGGTGTTCTGCCGCATAAAGAAATGCAATTCTCCCGCGCACATTTAGCGTTAGGCGAGAGCGACATTGCCAACATAGGGACTGGGTTTAGCATTAGCGCAAATTTAGCTGAAGCCGATGTACAAGAGTGGTTTAGCACGATTAATATGCTGCTTTCTGGCAAAGGTAAAGCGGATAAGCAAAAATCGAACGCTGAACTTACGAGGGTTAATACTGCGCAAAAAGATGAGAAACAGGTTAATTTGTTTGGCACCCCATCACGCATTTTCGCCAAAGCTGAAAAACTCAATTTTGCGGGCCACAGTATTAAAGATGCTGAGCTTAATGCCACAGAGCGCGATAGAGATTGGATTTTAAATTTAACCTCGCCACAGGCGCGCGCTACCGTTCGTATTAACAGCGATTTAGAACAACAAGGTATCGAGATAAATGCCGATTATTTATCGCTAGAAAAACCGGGTGAAAACATTGCCACCTCAACGACCGCAGATACCTCACAGATTCCGCCGGTTGTTACCAACAATCAGGCCGCTTCAGACGATGAATCGCCGTATGATATTGACCCCAACACGTTGCCGCCTATTTATTTTTACTGCCAAAGCTGCGGTGTACACGGTATAGATTTTGGGGAGATTACGCTAGATATTGCGAAGGAAGATAACGGGTTAGCCATTCGCCAGCTTTTAGTGAGGTCGGATGATACTAACATTACCGCAAGCGGTTACTGGAAGCATGTTGGTCGGGATATACAAAGTGCGATAAAAGGCTCGCTAACGTCGCCGGATGTAGGCCAAATGCTTAAAGAGTATGGTGTAGAGTCTGGCATAAAAGACTCGAGCGCAGAGGTTAAGTTTGATATTAGCTGGCCTAACGCGCCAATGGATTTCGGGTTTGAAGCGTTAAACGGTGACGTAGAATGGTCGCTGTCAGATGGTTATTTGACCGAGCTTAGTGATCAGGGCTCACGTATCTTTACACTCTTTAGCCTTAACTCGCTGGTCAGAAAGTTAAGCCTCGATTTTAGAGATGTCTTTGCTAAAGGCTTCTTTTACGATGATATGGGCGGAACCCTTAAGGTTGTAAACGGGAAAGCCTATACCGATGATACTGAAATTGACGGTGGGGCCGGTGAAATTGAAATAACGGGCTTTACCGACCTCAATACCGGCGGCCTAAATTATAACGTGTCATTTGCGCCAAACGTGACGGGTAATCTGCCCTTTTTAGTTTATTTCTTGGCAACGCCACCTACAGCACTGGCAGCCCTTGCTATTGATCAGGTATTAACGTCGGCGAAAGTCATCTCAAATGTGAACTATCGCGTGACAGGCACCATAAAAGATCCTAAGTTCGATGAGGTTGAACGCAATAGCAAAGACATCAGTTTGCCTGCACAAAATGCGCCTGCACCTGCCAATCCCCAAGACAGGCCATTAACGGAAGATGATGTACGCAGGCTTAAAATGGAGGTGATCGATGGTTAACTTAGTTGCACTACAAATGACATCCACGCCACATGTGGAAGAAAACCTGAATATTGTCGAAAAAGAAATGGCAACAGCGCGTATCGAGAGAGATAGCCTGGTCGTGTTACCGGAGTGCTTTGCGTGTTTTGGCGGCAAAGACAAAGGTCAATTAGCGGTAGCTGAAGTAAAAGGCGATGGGATAATACAGCAACGTTTATCGGCGCTTGCTAAGCAGCATCAATGTTACATTGTGTCAGGGACGTTTCCGGTAAAAACACAAAACCCTGATAAATTTTCTGCTGCTTGTATGTTATTTGGTCCGAATGGCGAGCTTTTGGCTGATTACCGTAAAATTCATATGTTCGACGTATCGGTAAACGACAATACAGGCAGCTATAAAGAATCTGCTACCACAGAAGCAGGTAATGAGGTAGTCACTGTTCGAACGCCAATTGGCAACATTGGGCTTGCGGTGTGCTATGATGTACGCTTTCCAGGGTTGTTTTCTGCAATGGGCGATATTGATATTTTGGTACTGCCCGCGGCTTTTACCCAACGCACCGGCGAGGCTCATTGGCACGCTTTACTTAAAGCCAGAGCCATTGAAAAGCAGTGCTATGTGGTAGCCCCCAACCAGAGCGGCGTACACCAAAATGGCCGCGAAACTTACGGACACAGTATTATCTTGTCGCCGTGGGGCGATACGCTTGGGGAACGCAAAACCGAAACAGGGTTTGTGTCGGCTAGCGTAGATATTGCAGAAAGAGAAACCATTAAACAGAATATGCCGGTTGCCGAACATAACCGATTCAGGAGTCATTTTGTCTAAATCTGTTGAGCGTCATTTATTATCTGACTCAGGCCTAGATATTACTAAGCTAGAGCGCGCGCTAGCGACCATTCACCGCCACGATACCGACTATGCCGATTTGTATTTTCAGTCGAGCCAGCACGAAAGTTGGGTGCTAGAAGACGGCATTATCAAAGAAGGTAGCTACAACATTGAGCGCGGTGTAGGCGTTCGCGCCATTAGCGGCGAAAAAACGGGGTTCGCTTATTCTGATGAAATAAGCGAAGAAGCGTTAACTAAAGCGTGCAAAGCAGCCCGAGGTATCGCACCAAGCGGTGGTACGCAGCAGGTTGCAGCGCTGGGCCATAAGCCCGTTGAGGCCCGTTACAGCGAAAATAACCCCATTCTTGCTATGCAAGATGCGGAAAAGATTGGCTTACTAAAAGCGGTAGACGCTTACATTCGCAAGCAAGAGCCTTCTGCCAATCAGGTAGTGGTAAGCTTAAGCGGTGTATATGAAGAGATTTTAGTTGCTGGTAGTGATGGCACGTTAGCGACCGATATTCGCCCTCTGGTGCGCTTAAACTGCTCAGTATTGTTAGAGCAAGGTGATAGACGCGAGCGCGGTTCAGCCGGCGCTGGCGGCCGTTATGCCTATTCGTTCTTTAAACAGGACGAAAATGGTAAACCTTACTTTGAACAACTAGCCGATGACGCGCTTCACATGGCGCGTGTTAACATGCAGTCTGTGGCATCGCCTGCAGGCGCTATGCCTGTGGTATTAGGAAACGGTTGGCCTGGTGTATTGCTACACGAAGCCGTCGGGCACGGCCTTGAAGGTGACTTCAACCGTAAAGGTGCGTCAACGTTTAGTGGGCGTATTGGCGAGCGAGTAGCAGCCAAAGGCGTAACTGTGGTAGATGATGGTACATTAAACGACCGTCGTGGCTCGTTATCAGTAGATGATGAAGGTACGCCAACGGCTCATAACGTGCTAATTGAAGACGGTATTCTTAAAGGCTACATGCAAGATAAGCACAATGCGAAACTAATGGGTGTTGCACCCACCGGTAACGGTCGTCGTGAATCTTACGCCCACTTGCCTATGCCCCGTATGACGAATACCTACATGCTGGAAGGCCAACATGATCCGCAGGAAATTATTGCCTCTATCGACAAAGGGATTTACGCGCCGAACTTTGCTGGCGGGCAGGTGGATATTACTTCGGGCAAATTTGTATTCTCTAGCGCTGAAGCTTACCTTATTGAAAACGGTAAAATTACCGCGCCAGTGAAAGGGGCCACCTTAATTGGTAACGGCCCAGAGGTTATGCAAAAAATCTCAATGATCGGCAACGACACAGCCTTAGATAAGGGCGTTGGTGTGTGCGGTAAAGACGGTCAAAGCGTACCTGTAGGCGTTGGCCAGCCCACGCTTAAAATTGACGAGTTGACCGTGGGCGGCACAGCCTAAGATTTCTTTCCCGGCGAACTCAATTCGCGATCTATATTCAAAAATAAAAAGGTTGGGCAATTGCACCAACCTTTTTTGTATCTGGGCTCAGACGCTTAATCACTCTTCGTGAATAACGTCTTTCAAATACTGAAACAACTCTCTGAACGCTTTAGGCGGCGCATTCTTTTCACGCTCTTTTTTAATTTGGCGGTGAAATTGGCGTAGCTTTTGTCTATCTAGCTCAGGATATTGTTCGATGAGCTTCTGTATTGCCGGGTCGCCTTGCTCGATTACCGCTTCGCGGGCTTTTTCTAACGCATGGAAAGCCGCGTTAGCAGCCTGATGCTGGTGCGTTAACTTCGCTAGCGCTTCTTCTATGTCAGTCGTATCGCGATTACGCAGTGCCTTACCAATAAACTGAAGCTGGCGGCGGTAACCGTCTTTCTTCTTATTTACCTTACGGGCAATAGCAACTGCATCGGCCAGCTCTTCATCCATAGGGATAGTGGCAATGTTTGCATCAGTTAAGTTAACCAAGGTTTCACCTAGCTTGTGAAGCTCTTTCGCTTGGCGTTTTAGCTCAGTTTTACTGACAAACTCTTCCTCTTCGAACTCATCTGCTTGCGCATCTTCGAAGTAAGGATCTTCAGGAGAATTGTATTTCTGATCACTCATTTCAAACTCATTAGTGTTACACTTTAGCTAAATTGTAACTATCACAGTCGAATTAAGACAGCGAAACTTACTATGCAAATTGAGCAGCAGTTAGCCGACATTCAAAATGTCGTAGATGATGTACTAAAATTAGCCGTTTCAAAAGGCGCTACGCAAGCCGAAGCCAGCATGTCAAAAGTGCAAGGCATTGCCGTATCTTCACGTATGCAAGAAGTTGAAAACGTTGAGTTTACCAACGACGGTGGCCTAGGTATTAGCGTATATGTAGGCAAGCGAAAAGGCAGTGCTTCTACTGCTGATCTAAGCAAAGCAGCATTAACATTAGCGGTAGAAAAAGCCGTAGATATTGCACGCTATACCAGTGAAGATCCGTGCACAGGTTTGGCCGATGCCGACCTTATTGCAACAGAATTCCCAGATTTAGAGCTGTATCACCCTGAAGAGCTAGATACGGAAAAAGCCATTAAAACTACCATTGAGGCTGAAAAAGCAGCAATGGATTACGACTCTCGCATTACCAATTCAGATGGCGCGTCGTATAATGCAAATTTAGGTATGCGCGTTTATGGCAATACCCATGGTATAAACGCAGGTTACCCTAGCAGCCGCTATTCTTTAAGCTGTATGGTCATTGGCGCACAAGATGACGACATGCAGCGCGATTATGCCTACACCGTAAGCCGCAAGTCTTCACTGCTTCAATCGGCAGCCTCGGTAGGTATCGATGCCGCAAAAGCCACGGTAGACCGCTTAGGCGCCCGTAAAATTAACACAGCAAATGTACCTGTGCTTTTACATCGGGATATCGCATCTAGTTTGTTTGGTCATTATGTAGGTGCCATTAGTGGGGGTAGCTTGTACCGTCGTTCAAGCTTCTTACTCGATAGCTTGGGTAAACAGGTATTTCCCGAATGGTTGAATATTGAAGAGCGCCCGCTTATTAAAGGCGGCTTAGCTAGTTCAAGCTTCGATAACGAAGGCGTGGCGTGTGCTGACATGACGATTGTCGACGCAGGGCAGTTGGCTACATACCTTTACACCACTTATTCGTCGCGCAAACTTAATACCCGCTCCAATGGTCATGCCGGTGGTATTCACAACTGGCTAGTAGGTGATACGGGGCATAGCGACGCTGACCTTCTTAAAGAAATGGGCACAGGGCTATTTGTGACCGAGCTTATGGGGCAGGGCGTTAATGGTGTGACCGGTGACTACTCACGCGGCGCGGCAGGGTATTGGGTTGAAAATGGTATCATTCAGTACCCCGTACATGAGGTAACCATTGCCGGTAACCTTAAAGACATGTTTAAAGGCATTGTCGCGATTGGTGCTGAAAAGGATGTACGCGGCAGCGTACAGACGGGCTCAGTGCTAATTGACCAAATGAAAATAGCGGGTAGTTAGAACTAGCTCGTTTTTCTAAATACAGGTTTTATCTATAACGCAAAGAAGGTTGTAGATAAAACCGCTGAAATATAAGCTATCACGTGTTGTTACAACGAAACGCAGAAGGCGACAGCCCTGTCGACTTTTTAAAGCTTTTTGAAAACGTAAATACGTTGGCATAACCCACGTAATTGGCAATATATGAAACGGGCCACTGCGTACTTAGCAATAAACTTTTGGCGCGTAACATTCGCAAATGAATAACGTGCTGTTTCGGGCTCCGTCCAAAGGCTTGTAAACAAAGTCTGTGAAGGTGGGGCGCGGAATAGTGCGCCTTTTCGCTTAAGCTTTTCATATCCCAATCAAACTGCAGTTGCTTGTCTACAGCAGAAAATAAGCTATTAAGCCTGTTGATTTGACGTCTTTCTTTTTCGTCATTGGGGTGTGTGTGCCCTATATACACATCAATAATTCGACAAAGGTAGCTTGAAACTATCGTTGTTGCGGCCCGCCGGTTTTCACTATCGCGCTCTAAATATAAGAGCTCCATAGCGTGGTGCAGGCCCTCTAATGCCGCATTATCTACTACAACTGCGCAATCTTTCTCGAATGCTTTCCAGCGCTCCGTGTCGGCTAGGTTTACCCAAATGATGTCCCACTTTGCGCTAACAATACTCACTTCAAAGCTTTGATTGGCCGGCAAGACGATAAGCTGCCCTTCGTGCAAAGCGAACTCGCCCGATGGCGTTCGAAATTTGCCCTCCCCATTTATACTGTAAAACAAGGTGTGATTGGGCGGGGAAATACGTCCTACGGTATAATTACCTGATAAGTTAGAGCATCCAGCAAGCTCTATTTCTATATCGCTGATCTCTGGCGCATTACTGCTATCAATAAACCGTTCAAAGCAGCGCGGGCCAATATCTACTATGTCTCTAAAGGGAAGTTGCATAAACGTTAAATGATAGCTTTGGATAAATAGATGAAAGATTAGAGCATAAAGTAAAAGGGAAAACTTCGCTATATTCCAACTATTGATAATAGAAAGGATACGAAATGAAAACCGTTGCGCAGATAGTGGCTCAAAACGATTGGCAAAACCCCGTGGTATTTCAGAGAAACCGAGTAGGCGGCCACAGCCCACATCACGGTTATAAAACGTTAGAAGATGCCCTACATAACGCCAATGCGCAAAAGTACCTTTTAAATGGAGAATGGGACTTTTGTTTGTTCGACGCGCCTGAACAGGTGCCCGAAAATCTACTGGCCGCTACATTAAGTGCCGAAGAGCAGGCAAAATGGCAACCCATTGTTGTGCCCTCAAACTGGCAACTAAAGGGCTACGATAAACCTATTTACTGCAACGTTAAGTATCCTTTCCCGGTAAACCCACCGATAGTACCCAGTGAAAACCCTACCGGATGCTACCGAACCACGTTTAGCGTAACCAGCGCGCAGTTATCTCAACGCAACCACATTGTATTTGAGGGGGTGAACAGCGCCTTCCACTTATGGTGTAACGGTGAGTATGTTGGCTATTCGCAAGATAGTCGTTTACCGGCAGAATTCGACATATCCAATTTGTTGGTCGAGGGCGAGAACCGCTTAGCGGCCATGGTCATCAGGTGGTCTGACGGCAGCTACTTAGAAGATCAAGACATGTGGTGGCTAAGTGGTATTTTCCGTGATGTAAGTTTAATTACAAAGCCACGTCAGCACATTCAAGATGTGTTTGTTACGCCCACGCTAGATGCTTGTTATCGCGACGCTACTGTGTCTGTTCGAACGTCAATTAAAGCGCAGTTACGCTGCAAAGTAGGTATTCAGCTTTTCGATGGTGATACGGCTGTTACCGAACAAATCGTTACGGGCACCAACAATAAGCGTGTCGACGAGAAAGGCGGGTGGGACGATGTCGTCTTTCAAACCCTAGAAGTTAAAGAGCCAAAACACTGGACAGCAGAAACCCCTTACCTTTATCGCATTGTTGTATCGCTGATTGATGATAGCGGTAATGTGATAGACCGTGAAGCCTACAACGTGGGTTTCCGAAATGTTGAAATGAAAAATGGGCAGCTTCTTGTTAACGGCAAGGCTGTGCTTATTCGCGGTGTAAATCGTCATGAACACCATCAAGCAAAAGGCCATGCCATCAACGAAGATGACATGCTTGAAGACATTAAGCTTTTAAAACAGAACAACTTCAATGCGGTGCGCACTGCGCATTATCCTAATCACCCTCGCTGGTATGAACTTTGTGATGAATACGGGCTTTATGTGGTTGATGAAGCCAATATCGAAACCCACGGTATGTTTCCAATGGGGCGGCTGTCCCGCGACCCGCTATGGGCTGGCGCTTACATGGCGCGTTTTACCCAAATGGTAGAACGCGATAAAAACCACCCCAGTATTATCATCTGGTCGTTAGGCAATGAATGTGGTCATGGCCCTACGCATGATGCCATGTATGGCTGGGCAAAATCTTTCGACCCGTCTCGGCCTGTTCAATATGAAGGTGGCGGTGCCGACACTACGGCTAGCGATATCATAGCGCCTATGTATGCACGTGTAGATACTGACGTAGAAGACGACGCTGTGCCTAAATGGGCAATAAAAAAATGGCTGTCGCTACCTGGTGAAAACCGGCCCGTTATTTTATGCGAATACGCCCATGCTATGGGGAATAGTTTGGGGAGTTTTGATGAGTATTGGAAAGCCTTCAAAGACTATCCACGTCTTCAAGGCGGCTTTATTTGGGACTGGGTTGACCAAGGGCTGACGAAACACACTGATAGCGGCGACGCATTCTGGGCTTACGGCGGTGACTTTGGCGATACCGACAACGACAGACAGTTTTGTATCAACGGGCTGTTATTCCCTGACAGAACCCCACACCCGCATTTATTTGAAGCGAAATATTGTCAGCAACACCTAAGCTTTTCGTTAACGGAAGAGACTGACAAGTGGCAGCTTAGTGTAAAGAGTGACTACCTGTTTAGACATACCGATAATGAGCTGCTTCGCTGGCAGGTGTTAGAGAATGGTAAACCCATCATAGAAGGGGAGTGCCCCATTTATGTTGCACCACAGCAAGCCCAAACCGTTAGTATCGCGCCCGAAATCAATTTTAAAGCCGGCGCACTCTATCACCTAAATATCGACGTTGTATTTGCTAACGACTGTGCATGGGCGAAGGCAGGCCATGTTATCGATACCGCGCAGCTTGCGCTAGCTAACAAACACGGGCTAATTCCTTTTGTCTCAACCGCTAACGTCGCAAATGAAAATGCTGAGTCTGGAGTGACGGTCAAGGCAGAAAACACCACCTTGTTAGTCAGTGTGAAAAATAACGTATTTAGTTTTAATAGCGAAAGTGGGCTTTTAACCTCGTGGCTACATGAAGATAGCGAGACGCTCAGCGCACCGCTAGAAGATAACTTTTTTAGAGCCCCGCTTGATAACGATATTGGTGTAAGTGAAGTTGATAACCCCGACCCAAATGCATGGGAGTCGCGCTGGCGCCGTGCTGGTATTGGAAAGTGGGACCGCATCTGCACCAGTGTAGACGTAGAGCAGGGTACCTTTGATGTGCGCATAACGTCGTTATTTGAGTATCATTATAACGACAAGCTCATTGCCGCAACCAAGTGGGTTTACACCATTAACCACCAGGCAGCGTTAACCGTAGAGGTAGAAGTGTTATTGGATGATAGTTTACCGCCCATGCCTCGAATTGGTTTGCAAGCCGCGGTACCGGCGCCCCGTAGCAACGAGCAAGAGCGAATGCGCGTTACATGGCAAGGGCTAGGGCCTTTTGAAAATTACCCAGACAGGAAAGCGGCAGCGCGTTTTGGTGAGCACTCGTTGTCGATAGCCGATTTGCAAACACACTATATATTTCCTACTGACAACGGTTTGCGTAGTGACTGTAAACAATTAGATATTAGTGGGCTAAGAGTGAACGGGCAGTTTTGCTTTAGTGTAAGCGAGTACGGCCAAGCGCAGCTAGATACTGCAAAGCATACTAGCGATCTCATGCCGCAAGACTGTGTGTTTGTGTATATTGACCATGCACATATGGGCGTGGGCGGCGACGACTCGTGGAGCCCTAGCACGCATAAAGCCTTCTTGATAGAAGAGAAGTGTTACCGTTATTCGGTGACATTCTGTGCGAAGGTATGATGCACGTTTAGGAAGCGTAATGAGCCTGTTGAGCGGTATTACTCAACAGGTAATGAAGTTGAGCTCAATTTAGCCATTGACGAAATGCATACCCACAAAAAAGCCGCTACATTGTTGTAGCGGCTTTTTTAATTATTCTTGAACCGGCTCTCAAAGAGGGCTAGCGACTTTTAATATGTGATGGTTAACCATCAACCTGACCGCAGAAGCGGTAGCCTTCACCGTGAATGGTTACGATCAACTCTTCATCTGTCGGGTCTGACTCGAAGTGTTTACGAATACGGCGAATGGTTACGTCTACCGTACGGTCGTTAGGACGAAGCTCACGACCTGTCATTTCCATGATGAGCTGTTCACGAGTAAGGATTTTACCTGGATTGCTAAGGAACAGGTGTAGTGCGCGGAATTCACTACGCGGTAAGCGGAACTCTTTACCGTTAGGTGAAATCAAAGAACGGCTGTCACCATCAAGCGTCCAACCGTTAAAGTTTACACGGCTTGGTAAATCGTCGTCTTCTGAAGAGTTGGTTGTGCGAGACAGTAAGTTGCGCGCGCGAATAGTTAATTCACGTGGGTTGAACGGCTTTGTCAGGTAATCGTCTGCGCCGATTTCAAGACCTAAGATACGGTCAACATCGTTATCTCTGCCCGTTAGGAAGATAAGGCCAACATTTTTACGGTCGCGAACTTCACGCGCTAGAATCAAGCCGTTCTTTCCAGGTAGGTTAATATCCATGATAACCAAATTGATAGCGTGATTCTCGAAGAAATCATGCATTTGATCGCCGTTTTCGGCTTCAAATACATTATACCCTTCCGCTTCAAACAAACTCTTAAGCGTGGTACGGGTTACCACTTCATCTTCAACAATTAACACATTTGGCGTCTGCATGGTGTTCTACACTCTTTCTAAAATACGATTTAAGCAACTAACTGGTTAAAGTTTAATATTCATGCACTTGATTGCAAGCAACTTGTGAATATTCTTACTGTTTAGGTATTGGGGTTAGCCAATAAAAATCAAGAAAAGTTCATACTTTATACAACTATTCTGAGGTTTTCGCATTAACAACGGGGAATATTATTACAAATTCCACGCCATCACCTTCTTCGCCGGTAATTGATATTGAACCGTTGAGGGCTTGCGTTACCAAGTTGTATACCAAGTGCATCCCCAATCCCGAACCACCTTGCCCACGCTTTGTTGTCACGAAGGGGTCGAATATTCGCTTGCGAATTTCAGGGGGAATGCCTTTACCATTATCGGTATAAACAAGCTTGAGCTTATTGTTACTCACCAACTCGACACGAATATCAATCGTGCCTTTTTCCATAGATTCAAACCCATGAATAACTGAATTCATAATCAGGTTAATCAAGATTTGGTTTATTGGGCCAGCCTTCGTTTCAACGCTAAGGGTAGGGTCGCAATTTACGTTGATGTTGTGTTTTAATTTTTTTGAGTCGAGGCTGCAATGACAGTAGTATCTCATTAACTAGCTGTACAACGCAAAAACTTCGGCTAGTTTCTGACGTTTGATCGACTGCAACTTGCTTAAAACTGCTAATAAGCTCGGCAGCTCTGTTCAAATTGCGATAAATGATGTTTAAGTTTTCATTACTCTCATCTAAAAAACGCTTCATTGCGCTCGCTTTTAGCGTTTTATTTTCAAAATCTTTTTGAATAACGGCTAATCTGTCTAACATCATGGTCGACGCAGTGACGCCTAAACCGATGGGGGTGTTTACCTCATGAGCGACCCCCGCCACCATATCACCAAGTGACGCCATTTTTTCATTTTGTACAATTTGGCGCTGGAACTGGTGAAGCTTTTCTAGCGTTTGGATTAACTCTTGATTAGCGTCCTTTAAGGCAGTGGTACGATGGCTAACCATATCTTCAAGGCTAGCATTAAGCTTGCGATGCTGTTCTTCGGCTTCCCGTTGCTTTTGCATATACTCCTGCATGCGATACAGCATGACATTAACGGCGTCAGCAAGAATATCTAGTTCTTTGATTGTCGAGCCGCTGGCTCGCGCGGAATAATCTCGTTGCCGAGAAGTACGCTGTAAGAAATTCGCTATATTTTCCACAGGCCCGGTAACAATGCGCTGCATTCGCACCGCCGAATAAAAACTAATGGCCAATAGCGCGAGTGCTACCGCCAAATTAAGCCAAATAGACTTTCCAACAAGCTGATTAAAGTTGTCAGACGATACCCTTAAATAAACCCAGCCTAATGAGATGTTGGTTTCTGTGTCGAACACCTTGGTGCTTAGCTCTAGGTACTTACCGTTATCTGCCAGTTGAGGCGCCATAAAAAGTGCTGACAACTGGTTTTCTTTGCCACCCAGTAATAACTGGCCTTCTTTATTATATGAAGCAAAAATTTGAGGCGCTAACGACTTGTTTTGCGCCTTATAAACATGAGCGTTTAGCACGTGTTCGGCCGTAGTAAGGTTGCTTAAGGCTGCTTCAATACGTTCCGGTGTCTCGTCGTAAAGGTATGTCGCTGCGCTTCTGGCGACAAGTTTCGCAAGCATGAGCGCATTAGATTCAAGTTCGTGACGGTAGGTTTTAATTTGTGTGTAAACGGCAAGGCTAGACAGCACCGCAAGGGAGAAAGTGGTAATTGACATTACCACCCAAAGAAAAAGGCTTTTTATCGAAAGCTTGACGGCTTTATCTGTCATATCCGTTTTGGCGTTAGGTCCATCCGCGTCGTCCATACATCAATAGTGGCGCAAAATTGTGCAAAAAGAAAGAAGCCCATAAACAATAATTAATATAGGCTGAGACCGCTAGTGCTGTGTTGATGCATAGAGTTGCTGATAGTCTTTTGCGGCGGCTTCCCAAGTAAACCGTGTGCGCATTCCCCGTTGCTGCATTTCTCTGAATTTCCCTGCATCTTCATAAAATGCCAGCAAAGCACGGCGAATGCAGGATAGCAGGGCATGTGGTGTAGGGTCGTCAAACACAAAGCCGGTGCCATTGTCGCTGTTACTGTAGTCAATAACCGTGTCTTTTAGGCCACCCACAGAACGAACGATAGGTATTGTACCGTACGCTAAGCTGTACATTTGATTGAGCCCACAAGGTTCAAATTGAGAAGGCATAAGGAAGAAGTCTGCACCCGCTTCAACTAAATGTGCATGCTCTGAACTAAAGCCGTTAATAAATGCAAATTGGTCGGGGTGTTGCTGTGCAAATTCCCCAAGATCCATACACACTTTTGGGTCGCCCGTCCCCACAATGACCATTTGAATATTGTGTTTAATTAAATCATCCAATATAGGTAGGATATAGGCAAAGCCCTTTTGTTCTGTCAGGCGGCAAACCATACCTAATAGCGGTACTGCCGCTTTTGGCGGTAAACCACACTTTTCCTGCAATACCCGTTTACACGATGTCTTAGGGTGGAGGTTATCGACACTGTAGTTCTCAGGTAAGAATGTGTCAGTCTCTGGGTTCCACTGGGTGTAATCACACCCGTTAAGAATACCGCTTAAATCAGCTTGGCGATTAACTAGGCGCTCGTGAAGGCCGTGGCTGCCTAAGTCGGTGAGTAACTCTCTGGCATAGTTAGGGCTAACGGTGGTCACCTTACTGGCAAATTCAATACCGCTTTGCAGCATGTTGATATAGCCACCGTGTACTTGCGCTAAAATATGAGGGTGGTGGCGAAGGAAAGGGATAGTTTCCAGCTTATGAACCCCTTGGAATGCGGCATTGTGAATGGTGAAGACGGTTTTAGTCTCTTTAAAGAAACCAGATTGTTCATAGGTGAGCAAAAATGGCAGCATCGCGGTGTGCCAGTCGTGACAGTGAATCACATCTGCTCGTGTATCAATGGCTTTTAACGTTTGAAGTACAGCGCCGCTGAAGAAACTAAAGCGTTCACCATTGTCTTCATACCCCTCAAAGGCATTGGCATAAAGCCCCTCGCGCATAAAATGAACAGGCGAGTCGATAAAATAAACAGGGATGCCGTGCCATAGCATATGGCGGATATCAAAGTGGTAAACTTGGCCTTCGGTAAATAAGGTTTGCTGTTCAGTTACCGTAGGTAAGTTGAGCTGGTCAGCAAGTACTTGATAATAGGGCATGACAATAGTGACGTCGTCACCAAGCGCGTTAAGCGCTAGTGGGAGCGCCTTTCCAACATCTGCCAGACCGCCGGTTTTTACCAATTCTTCAACTTCTGAAATAGCAAATACAATGTTCACAGGTGATCTCCAGAGCGAAAAGTGCTTCATGCTTTTTATGCGTATAAGCCGAGCACTTGTCATACAACTAAATAAGTACGGAAAAAGCGCTAAAGGCCATTGTGTGGTAAATGCAACGGCCGTAAGCGGCAGGTAGAAAACTAACCTAGCACAAGCTTAATGCTTTTTTAATTACAAAGTCGCTTGGTAAACGGAAAATTGAGACGTTTGTGCTGTGGTGTATACCGTTTGAAAATGCTCAGATAATAAGCCAGGGTAAGGCAAAAAGCGGTTGGCGACCATTTGCATGGTACCCCCACGGGTTAAACGCGCTTTCGCATCTGAAATGAAACGTTTAGTCACCGTGTAGTCAGTTTTAATACCCGTGTGAAATGGAGGGTTGGTAACGATGTGCTGTACTTTGTTAGTCATGCCGTGCAGCCCATCGGCAGCATACAAGGTCGCTGCCAGCTGGTTTTCCGCCAAAGTCAGTGCGCTACAGTAAATAGCAAGGGCGCTGACATCGGTCAAATGCAGCTTCAAGTGTGGGTATTTAAGCATGATATAGCTCGCTATAACCCCGGCACCGCAGGCAAAGTCGAGTACGTCGCCGCTGAGCGACGTAGAGAGCTTTTCTAATAAAAGCTCCGTACCTGCATCTAGTTCCTTATAACTGAATACACCCGGCATAGAAGCCACTTTCCAAGACGTACCTTCAACGGCATACGTATTGGTATCAATCCATGCTTCGGCTTCAAAGGCAAGATGAGGCTCTTCAACAATAACGGTAATCAGGCTGCAATGGCGCGCAGAATCTACTTTTTGCGTTGCGCCATATTGCTGCATTAATTTGGCGGCGCTTTTAATGCCGCCTTTGTTTTCACCAACAACGTGAATACGGCCATTTTGACCAACCATGCTGGCGGCCATTCTTAACAGCATCTGAAAATGGGTTTTTGCTTTAGGTAAAGAAATCATCACATCAGTGTGTGACTTTTCTAGCGCCACAAATGGCGTAAATATATGGGTGTGGTTGCCTACCTTTTGGGAAACCTCGAAACCTTTACTGGTAATATCTCTACTATCGAAGGACGCTGAAGGTATTACCCTTACACACTCAGCAAAAATATCAAAGTACTGGTGAATTACCGTAACTTCATGAGATTTTAAGCTGTCTAGAAAATAGGCATCAGACGGGTTGATAAATGCCCATTGTCCTTCGTCGAATAGCGCAATATTACGCTCTAGTAATTGGCTTTGAGGGGATAGAATCATTATTTAGTACGCTCGTAAATCAAATCCCATACGCCATGGCCAAGTTTTTGACCACGAGTTTCAAACTTGGTGATAGGGCGGTAGTCTGGGCGAGGTACATAGTCACCATCGGTCGCTGTATTGGTGTAGCCTTCAGCATTATTCATTACCTCGGCCATATGCTCAGCATATTGTTCCCAGTCTGTGGCCATGTGGAAACAACCGCCTACAGCGAGTTTCGTGCGTACTAATTCAACGAATTCAGGCTGTACAATACGGCGCTTATGATGGCGCTTTTTGTGCCATGGATCGGGGAAAAATAACTGCAGGCGAGACAGAGAGCCGTCAGGGATCATATTTTTAAGTACTTCAACCGCGTCATGCTCCATCACACGTAAGTTCTCAACGCCTTGTTCGCTTGCATCAGCTAAGCACGCACCAACGCCCGGTCTATGTACTTCAATGCCAATAAAGTCTTTTTCTGGGGCGTTCGCGGCCATTTCAACCAACGATTTACCCATGCCAAAGCCAATTTCAACCACTACAGGTGCGCTGCGACCAAACACATCTGGCAAGGACAGAGTAGACTCTGAATAGTCGATGCCTTTTGTTGGCCAATAGTCTGCCAACGCTTTCTCTTGTGCTTTGGTAAGTCTACCTTCGCGTTTCACGAAGCTTTTCACTTTGCTTACGTATACTCCAGCGGCTTCTGCTTCCGCCTGACTTTTGAATTGCCTCATTTGCAATGCCTTTCTAACCCAATTTTCTGGTGGCGCATTATCCACTTACCCGCAGGTTATGCAACGCTATCGTGGTAAAAATGCTGTATTTTTATACGCCAATTTGTTTTGCAATAATAGACGCTACCGCATCGGTTTGCTCTAACACCATCATATGACCGGCATTTTCTATGACTTGAAAGTTTGCCTTGGGCAGTTGCGCTTTAAGTCGCGCTATTGCTGCGGCAGGTGCGATAGCGTCCTGTTGAGCAGCAATAAGTGTTGTCGGCGCGTTGATCTTAGCCAGCGCTTTAACGGTACTTTCTCGGGGCGTAGTCGCAAGGGTGTGATTAAGTAAGGTCGTTTTACCTAGATCTTGGGCCATCGATTTTACAACACCAGCAACCTTGTCATCGTTAAGGCGTGAAGGGTGAATAAAACGGGATAAATAGGCATCGTTATCGGGTTTGAAATTCCCTTGCTTAAGCATGGAAGTAAGCTGTTTTCGCTTGGCGATTTCCTCTTTTGACAAGCCTTCAGGGTTATAGCCAATCAGGGTTACCGATGCGATATTATGTGGGTTGCGCTGTGCCACCAGCGAGGCAATAAACCCGCCCATGGAGTAGCCCACTAGATGCACTTTTTCGTTATCTAGAATACGGTCTTCGCTTAATGCCAGCATCTCTTCTTGTGACGACGCCCATTGAAGGGGCACGTAGCGGCGTTGCGCTATATTTAACTGTCGCCATAGCGGTAAAAAAATACGTTCATCGCAAAGTGTACCGGGAAAAAACAAAACAGGGTGCTGCACAGACACGTGTGCTCCTTAACAATAAAATTGGCTAGTTACATGCTACCATAGCGCGCTTTTTTATGAACGGTTGTACGCACAAAACAAATGTACGTCGTTACACAACGGGCAGACGATATCCACTACCAAACATAGACGATTATGACAGAACAACAATACACAGGCAGCTTTGCAGAACGAGTGCTTGCATGGTTTGACAAACACGGGCGAAAGCATCTGCCTTGGCAGCAAGAGGTCACGCCGTACAAGGTATGGGTGTCGGAAATTATGCTCCAGCAAACCCAGGTCACCACGGTAATTCCCTACTTTGAACGCTTTATGGCGTCATTCCCCACCGTACATGACTTAGCGAAAGCATCCCAAGACGATGTGCTTCACCATTGGACAGGCCTTGGCTACTACGCACGAGCAAGAAACTTGCACAAAGCGGCGAATAGGTTGGTGGATGAATACAACGGTGAGTTCCCCTTTAGCCTAGAAGAAGTCATGGACTTACCAGGGATAGGGCGCTCAACCGCAGGGGCCATATTGTCGCTATCTCGCAATATGCGCTTTGCTATTTTAGATGGCAATGTGAAGCGTGTGCTGGCGCGTTACTATGCGATAAGCGGGTGGCCGGGGCAGAAAAAAGTGGAAAACCAACTTTGGGAGGTGGCCGAGAAAAACACGCCTACCAACCCAGAAGGTGGACGTTGCGCCAACTACACCCAGGTGATGATGGATTTGGGCGCGATAATCTGTACGCGAAGCAAGCCCAAGTGTGATGAGTGCCCGCTTCAAGCCGACTGCATTGCCTACGCTCAAGGCGCACAAACCGACTACCCGGGTAAAAAACCTAAAAAGGCATTGCCAGAGAAAGCGACCTTTATGATGGTAGCGCAGTTTAATAGCCAAGTGTACTTAGAACAGCGCCCATCAACGGGGCTATGGGGCGGTTTATACGGGTTTATCGAAGTGTCTTCAATAGAAGAAGGTATTGAGCAGTTTAAAAAACGAGGCGTAAATGTTGAAGAAACCAAAACGCTTGAAACGTTTCGCCATACCTTCAGTCACTTTCATTTAGATATCACCCCGGTAGTGGCCGTGGTAAACTCTCCACCAACAAAACGCGTAGCCGATACGGCATTTCGTTGGTTTTCGTTGGGTGAGCCTATTGAAGTGGGTTTAGCAGCGCCGACTACCAAAATTATTAAGCAGTTAATAGGCTAAGCTATTCGTAGCTGCCTATATGAACAGCTAAGCAGATAGTGAAAGGAAAGAACATGGCAAGAACCGTATTTTGTCGTAAGCTTCAAAAAGAAGCCGATGGCTTAGATTTTCAACTGTACCCGGGCGAGCTGGGTAAGCGTATTTTTGACAATATCTCAAAAGAAGCATGGGGCGAGTGGCAAAAGAAACAAACCATGTTAATCAACGAGCACAAACTAAATATGATGGAACCGAATGCCCGTGCATTTTTGGAAGAAAAAATGTCGGCGTACTTGTTCGACGACGTTGAGCCTACAATTGAAGGCTATGTTCCGCCTGAAAAATAAGCAAAAAAGCGCTTTTTGAGCAAACAATGTGCAAACAGTAATAAAAGCGCAAAAAAAGCGAGAAAAACGGTTGACTTGTGAAGGCGAAAACCGTTTAATACGCACCCACAGCAGGACAGGCAGCAAACGCCTAGAACGCTAACAAGTTTCAGCCTCGATAGCTCAGTTGGTAGAGCAGCGGATTGAAAATCCGCGTGTCCCTGGTTCGATCCCGGGTCGAGGCACCACTTCTATAAAAACCCTGATCAGAGATGGTCGGGGTTTTTTTGTAGTTCTACCATTTAAATTTTTACACTAGAACCTTACAAGTTTAAATTTTTTCTTTTTTGGAGTAGTTTAATCCAATTAGGATTATGCATTTTTTAGTCAAAAGGGAATTTATGTCGTATTTCAAAGAAACCGCAGCCAATATCGTCGGAAATAAGAAGCTTAGAGCACCACAGTTACAAGCTTATCTTCGTATTCAGGAGTTTTTCTCTACCCCAGAAAACAAAGAAGCATTAGTCGTTTTACCCACAGGAACAGGTAAGACTGGATTAATATCGATTGCTCCGTTTGGGGTGAGTGAGGGACGCGTTTTAATTATTACTCCAGGTCTGGTCACCAAACAGAGCATTCAAAAAGCACAAGAGATTCTAGAAGACAATTTCTGGGTTAACTTTGACATAATTTTTGACCCAATCGACCTACCATCGTTAAGTGAATACAGTTCTTCAATATCGATGGAACACTTAGAAACTAGCAATATTATTTATTCTAACATTCATCGACTTACAGGTGATAATCCTAATGCTCTAATCAATCGTGTGGACCCCGACTTTTTTGATTTGATTATCGTTGACGAGGCACATCATGCACCGGCTAATAGTTGGAAGACGACTTTGGAGTATTTTAATAAAGCGAAAGTTTTACATTTAACTGGAACCCCATTTCGCGGGGATAACCAAGAGGTGCCCGGCGTCAAAATTCACGAGACTTATTTATCTGAAGTAATGAGAGATAAATATGTTAAATGGTTGCGAAAAGAGTCTGTCAATGCGACCGAATTGTATTTTTCCATGCCTGATGCACCGGGTCGTAAATTTACTAAAGATGAAATACTGGCGTTTAAGGAAAAGGAATGGATAGAGAAGAGCGTTGCGTTGTCAAAGGATTGTTCCTTAGAAGTTATTAAGCATAGCGCTGAAAAGCTAGCTGAACTAAGAACATCTTCTCCAAATGTACCGCATAAAATACTAGCAGTGGGTTGCAGTATATCTCATGCAAACGATCTTTTGGATTGGTATCGAGAGGAAGGTTTGATCGGCGTTATCGTTCATAGCCAAATGTCAAAAGAGGATATAAGTCTATCCTTTTCAGTGATTGACAACAATGATTGTGATGTTGTTATTTCAGTCAACATGCTAATGGAAGGATATGATCATCATTATCTTTCAATTTTGGCCTTATTTAGGCCATATAGAAGTTTAAACGCTTTTGCCCAAGTGGTTGGGAGAATATTGAGAGCAATACCAGATGATTTAACTACAGCATTTGAAGTAGACAATAATGGTTTGGTTATTTATCACAAAGAAACTGGCTTAGACGAGATGTGGCAGTCTTTTCAAAGAGAGACCGATCGAGCAAGACATCAACGGACGCGAGAGTATGCAATTTCTGACAGAGAATACGTAGAGCGAGACTCAACATTATCAGATGTGTTTTCAGGTGAATCATTTATTAGTGGAAACGAATCATACCTTGACGATATTGACTTTAATGAAATTTTCAAAAATAAACGAGCTGAAATTCAAAGGCTGGTCGACGAAAAATTGGAGTCAATTAAGGGAAGCTCAAGCATTAATGAGGAAGACTTAGAGTTAATTAAGTCTACACTTATAAAAAATGAAACAAGCAAAGCAGCAAGGGAAATCGATCCGAACCTCATTGAAAAACGTCCAGATTTAGCAAGAAAGAAACTTAGAGAGTTATTAACCAAAAATGCTCAAGATTCCGTGGCAGATTTATTAAGTGATTTGAGGTTAGACGAGAAATCAGCAGAATTGGCTCCATCGTTTATGGGTGTACTTCCTTACTTAAAGGCAACTGATCCCAATGACGGTGTGTTAGTTAGATATATTAACTCTAAACTGCAAAAGCGATTTGGTTCCGTCAACCAACGAGATAATAAAGGTCTATCTCAGTCAATAGATGCTATACCTGAAATTATTGAAGAACTCAGGAAGATGATACAATGATAAAGAGTAACAAAAGAATTCAAGGTTTGTTAAATAAAATCTCAGATCTTCACTTAACTTTTGGCGTCCAACCAAATGAATTAGTAGAAGCTGCATTCAATGAGAATTACGGTTCATTTGAAATACGAAAAAATGCTACGTGCCTATTCCTGCTGATGACATTTTATGAATACGACGGGAACGATAAGTCAATTATTAAAATGCGTTACAGTTATAGCTTGGATAAGAGGTTGATAAGAGTAGAGCAGAAGGTCGATAATTCACAATATAAAAAGCAATGGGACAGAATAGAATGCATGGACAATTTCATTAAAGAGTTAGCGTCTGAGCTATCAGCATTGAACGAAAGATCAGCAGTTGAAGGAATTTTAAATAGGTTGCCGAATGATTTGTTAGGTCGAGTAATGCCAATGTTAACTATTGTAGCATAGCGTTTTTTTAGGGACTCTAATTATGTTATTTGGCGAGACTAAATATTTGGTAGATCAAACTCGGAGCGCATAAGGATGTGCTACTAGCATGCAATTTAGAATATTATCTGCATTTATCATTTTTCTGGGTTCATACCTCCCACTTGCGCTAATCCTCGCTGTACAGGATATAGACATATCTTGGTGGCAACAGGATATTTGTGGATTCGATAGCATTGCAAACTGTGTCTTTGATCCATTTTCAAATCCACATTTAGCTTCTAGTTTCTTAATTATAACTCTACTCGCGGTATATTTATCGGACAAGTCTCTAATTAAAATTGATTATCCATTTACTGCAACCGTTACAAAGTCAAAGAGCATTCCGAATGACATAATTAACTATGTATTTCCTTATGTAGTGTCATTTATGGGGATTAGTTATGATGAACCAGAGAAATTGCTAGGCTTCGCAGTTTTCTTGATTTGGATGTTTGCAATTACCTATAAATCAGGGCAAATAATAATGAATCCATTATTATTAATGTTTGGGTGGAAACTGCATGAGGCTTCGATAAAAATTGATGACCATGACCGCGATGTGAGGATACTTGTGAAAGGACCGCTAAAGCCAGGTACATATAAAGTTCAGAGTGTACAAGACTTTTATATTGCAAGGAGCAACGATGAGTGCTGATTTTGATAGTCTAACTAATTTTGATTTTTCTAACTCTACAGTGCAACTTTGGGTATTTAAAGATAGCACTACAGATAAGCGATTTAGGGCATTTTACGTACAAATGGACGATAACTTAAATCAGCAGCTTAAAAATATCGTTCAAGCTAATGTTTCGCGTATAACTGAATTCGATACATATTCTTATATATCCCAGACTAATGAAAATAGCTGCTTAACAATCAACAAGAGCGATACAGATTTTCCTACCCTTCAAACTCTCGTGGATCAGGTTGCCGCCGAACATAGGGTAACGGATAAAAAAGACCTAGTCGGAGCAAAGGGATATGTAGTTAAATTTACTTTCGACGGCGAGACCGTATATGCTGTTAAACGATCTACGTCAACATGGAAGACGGCTTACTCAAATAAATTTGTAAACATGGTGTTTAAGAATGGAGAGTTGTCAGGTATTCAAGACCGAAGCTTTTCTATTGAGAAATCTTTTGATTTTTATGTAATTAATGAGACTACCTTTATTTCAAATAAAAGAGGGTTTGAGTCTGCGATGGGACATAGCGAGTCATTTAAACAAGCATTTTCGACTCTGCAAGCGTCACCCCAATTCAGTAGCTTGTTTTCAGATATGGGCCCAATAATAGAGTATGTTGGCACCAACTCTATGCAACTAAGACGGATGGCACTAGTTGAACAAAAAAATATCTATTCCAGGCCCAATTTCATATCTAATTTGAAATCTGTTAACTCAGCCAGAAATTGGGGGTTGAATTTTGAGAGCGATTCAAATCGGATAGTGCCTTGCGAAGCAACAGTTAAAACTATTATACAAGTACTATTAGATCACAGATTACTAAGCGAAATTACTGCAAATACGTACGATGTTCCGGATGCAAAGCAGGTGTGAATTTGATCGTGACTATATGACAATCTCTTTCCTTAAATTCTCAATTTCATGCCTAGAATACTTCAAATACCACGAAGCTATACCTCCGACCTATTAAAATACTTCTTCTTGAAATAGCTTAGTATTTTCCTTTGGATAGTGAGCTAATATACCGTATATCGTCTGGTGAAATATTGCCATTTAATAAATCTCTGCATATTTATATTAAAATATTTCGTCAGCTATTAACTAATCATAAACCCATTAACTTCTTAAATATTTTATCACTTCTATACTTTAGTCTAGTGTTTTTTATTTTGAGACGGTTGTATAGAAAATACAATTTTAACAGCTCATGAAACGGCACTTGAACTCGTTTTTTTCTTGCCTCAGGCTCGACCTCTGTGAGCCCAGTGCAGCGATGCGCTGCATGCGCATCCCATCCTAACGGCCATCGTTTAAATTCATGTTGATAACAGGCAGGACAAGAACGCTTATAACCTTCATTGGAAACAGGCTGCTTTTTCTTTTTTGTGGGTTTAGGCTTTGTCGGTGGCCCTGCCTTTGTACTGCTTAACGGCTTAACTTTAGGTATCCAGATAGCATCGCCTTTCTCTCGGTCGCCAAAACAGATGCATTCCTGTTCAGGCAAGCTTGCTACCCATGCAGCACTGTATGCGTCCACTTTATCGTGCATGGTGCCAAGGCACATATTGCTTGCTTGAGGCCAATCATCGTTAGTTTTAGGCCAACCAGTATGATGGGAAATAGCAAACAGTTGTAGTTCAGCCTGATTTCCTTTGCTTTTGTGGGTGTCAGCGACACCTAGTTTTTTAGCTGTCGCGTGTGGATATACCTCTATGCATTCGGCGATTTTACTCAGTCGCTTATTCAAAGCGAAACCTAACAGCATAAAAATTTGGTGGGCATGTGGAAGGTTTTGTATTGGTTTATCTGATTGTAGGTGAGCAATACCTTTCGCCTTGATGGCTTCGAAATCGGCTGTAGAAGGTGTGGTGTAACAGCTGATGCCTGCTTTATCGAGTGCCTGTTCCGCAAATCTTCGACTAAGGCTATCATTTCTAGGCCGGAGCGGAGAGTCGATACCTATTCGGATCGGATTTAAGTGAAATGATTCACACACCGTTTCAATGTAATTCGCGACATCATTTGCAAATGCCGAATTTACCTCGTCATGCAATGTTAATGCATTGCCTAATCCTCTAGGTGGTTTTATTGGGTAATGGCCTAATGGCAGAGGTACTAAACGTCCATTCTCTTGACTGCACATCACTATTGGCAGGTATTTACCTTTCGCACAAGCGACATCAATGCCGATAAATACATCCATGTTTACCTCTCCATTTCTCAAAAAAATTTACGGCTTCAGGTTAAACAATACTACATAAGTAGAATTAATACCTAATCAAGACATTGATTAGGTTAATATTTAATTCTATTCAACAAGGATGTTCGATTATGCCTAGAAAAAACACATCTTTTGCTGACCTTCTTTTCCAAGCGCCATGGTGGGTTTCAGTTATAACATCGGCAATTACCTATTTGTTAATTGGCCATTTACTACCTTCTATCGGAACGGATAATCAGCTAATCAATATGGTATTTAAGGCGCTCGCTGTTCCTGCGCCTTACTTTGCAATTTTCATATTACTCATTGCTCCATTTTCATTTTTTAATGCTCGACGCAAGGCCAAGCAATTAGATACTCAAAAGAGCATTGAAACTATACGTCAGCTGCACTGGCGCAACTTCGAAGAGCTAGTGGCAGAAGCCTTTCGTAGACAAGGGTATCGAGTAACCGAAGGTGGGTTTGGTGCTGACGGTGGAATTGACCTAGAGCTTAGGAAAGGTGATGAACGAGTCATCGTTCAGTGTAAACAATGGAAAGCGCAAAAAGTTGGTGTCAGTGTGGTACGCGAGATGCTTGGCGTGCTCACTGCCAGCAACGCAGCCAAGGTTGTCGTAATTTGTTCGGGTAAATTCACCCAGCAAGCTATAGATTTTGCCTCTGATAAGCCCGTTGTACTTATTGACGGAGACGAGCTGCTTTCACTTATCCATGATGTGCAAGCGGAGCCAAAAGTAGAGGAGATAAAAAAAAACGCTTGCCCTAGGTGCGGAAGTGAGCTTGTGGAGCGGCAAGCAAAGCGAGGAGCTCATGCAGGCAATACTTTTCTAGGTTGTTCTGCCTTTCCTAAATGTCGTTACACAGAATAAGTATTTTTAAGGAAAAAATAGATGAAAGACTTGGATGTTCATAAAAAAGTAGCGGTGCTAATTGATGCTGATAACGCTCAGCTGTCGAAACTTTCTGCCATTTTGGATGAGATATCAGCACACGGCCATGTTCTCATCAAGCGTGCCTACGGGGACTGGTCTATTGATGCGTTGAAGAACTGGAAGACGCCTCTTAATGAATTAGCCATACAGCCGATTCAGCAATTTGCTTATACAACGGGTAAAAACGCAACAGATGCGTCGATGATTATTGATGCGATGGATTTACTCTATTCTGAAAAAATAGACGCATTTGCTTTAGTATCCAGTGATAGCGACTTTACTAAGCTAGCGTCACGTTTGAGAGAGTCAGAGAAGTTTGTGTTTGGCGTAGGTGAGAAAAAAACGCCAGTGTCATTTCGCAACGCCTGTGATGACTTTATATTCACCGAAAACCTAGAAGCTGGTCAGGTTTCTAAATCAGGTAAACCTAAACAGGAGCAAAGTAGCGCTGGTAATGGTGCAGAAGAGCTAATACCAGCAATGCTTAAAGCTTGGGAGTTATATCAGAATGATGATGGTTGGGTGAATGTTAGTCCAGTCGGTAATTTTCTAAAGCGTGCAAAACCTGATTTTGACCCAAGAACTTATGGTGCAGCAAAAGTGACCGATATTGTTTCTAGTCTGCCTACCGTCTTCGAAATGACGCGACAGAAAGGAAAAGGGACGACACAAATTATCTTGTACCGTCCTATCTTCGCGACCACTTAGCCTAATCTAATTCCCAAGGAGGAAGATCAACGTTATCCATATTCGGCTTTAGAGGTTTCTTTTGCTTGGTTTTGCGTTTTGCCTTGAGCACTATTTTGCCGTCGTCTAAAAAGCGTCTGTAGGCGCGTTTTGCTTCTTCGATAGACGCGAAACCTTGGTAACGGCTTCCTGAGTAGCCATTCACTAAGGCTTTAGTTTCTTTCCATGATTTGTAAACTCCCGGCGTTCGACCTTTAAAGACTACATAAGCGGCATACCTGCTAGTGATGTTGTAGTTGGAAAAGCATCTCGACATGATTACCTCCTTTGGTTTGTCAGCTTTCCCAATGTGTTTACACTTTTATGTTTTGTAGCTACTCGGATACCGATATCGAGAAAACATCTAATTCCAGCCAGTAATGCAAGAAGTTACCTTCCCATATTTGATACATATCGGTTGCTTGCTCAATAGGAAACACACCGAACAGGTTTTGAAAAACACCTGCATCGAAATCAAAGTCGAGGTCTTTTGCTAGCTCTGCATAGGGGACATTTCCTATATAGGCAAAATCCGTGACGTAGCAAAAGTGCCATGCGTTATTGCGTTTCTCCAAACGAATCTCTACAGGGTGAAAACCACCATTTTCAGCTGAGTAATTAGGGTCTCTGAAGTTAATTGTTACGCTTGTTTGTGACACGCTATGCTGCACAAGTAAATCGACGAGTGCTCGTGCAAATCGCTTTGAGACAGGCAAAGCGAGTCCTTCATAATGAATATGCATAATAAAAACTCTTCTAATTGGAATCTATGAATGTGAGTGCTGCCTAGCGCGTCTGTACGACGCTTTCAAGCAACTAAGCAACGTACCTGACTAGCAGTTTTCAATGTCTTCTACGTCGCTTTCAGTAGCGCTATTCGTTAAGCTTCTGAAACGCTAGCGCTACGTAAGTGCGACTTACTTTTGTAAGATAGACAGCACTCGATTCTTGGTTCGTTGTCGTTGTTCATACAATCACGCGCTAAGGGCGATAACTGATGAGTAGAGCAGGGGGCTAACTACGATTTTACTAACTTTGCGTTGGTCGGAGTCTTCCCCTTTGCGACAGTCTTTGGCGGCGATATTAAGAACTCATCAAGCTCTCCTTTTTCTACCGCGCTTATCAAGATGTCGATGACCTCGGGAAGCTTTTCTTTAGCGCCAACATCTATGGCTGGTTTCCCCTTTTGTAACTCGATTGCTCTTATGCCCACTTTTACTTCCAGGAAATAGTGGTTATCTGTGTCGTAGTACCAAGGACGAACAGTAGCCTGCCAACGTTTTTTAATTCGCTCTCCTGTTTCTGGATCTTTGACTGTTTTTTCTTTGTATGCCACGAATGGTGTGCCTTCAAGCATACAAGTGGCGAGCTTTTTTTGCTGTTCAAGTCGGTTGATTAGCTTCATACGCTTGTTCAATACCGGTGGCTTCTGCTTGATTTCAGGACGAGCGATAACCTTGAGCGAACTCAATACAGATGTAGTCATAATGTTTACCTTTAAATGTTAAGGGCGAATAAAGCCCATTGGTGTGTGTTTCTGCTTACGCAGGTTTTCATCTGCCAACAGGGTGATGGCAAAGTCACGAATTTGAATTTTGGGTTGAAACTTCTTTCGACGAGCCAATAGAGCGAAATCACCGGGTGTAAGGTTGCGCAGTGAAGATAGCTTTTGTGTCTCAGCTTCCTTGAGCGTTCTAACTTTAGTGAGTTTTTTGTACAACTCTACTACTTGAGTAGACGTAAGGTATTGGCAGTCTAGTTTGAAATCGAACCGACGTAACACGGCTTTATCAAGCTTGTCGGAAAAGTTAGTAGCAGCGAATAAAGGCTGTGTGAAACACTCTATTTGCGTTAAGAACTCATTAACCAGCTGATGTTCGTGATGAGCAGTGAGCGCTTCACGTGAGCTTAGTAAGCTATCCACTTCATCAAGCAATATGACTTGCTCCTCATCATGAGCGCGCTGAAATAGCTCAGCCACCTTTTGCTCACTTTCACCCACCCATTTACTTAAAATATCAGAGCATTTAACACGCAGCAGTTTCCTACCATGTAGCTCTGTCAGATAGTGCGCGAAAGCGGTTTTTCCTGTTCCTGGAGGACCTGAAATCAATGTTCTCGCTGGCTGGTTGTGTTTAAGTGCGAACGCTATCTCGTTGAGATACTCCTTTGACTGCTTAATATTTAAGTAGCTCGTATCGAAAGGTAGCTCACTTTTGTACTCAAGTTTATTTTGCCATTGCTCCGTTGCTCTAAGTGACGCTTCGACAACTTGACCGATTACAGCTTCTGCGCGAGCACGTTTAGCGTTCACAGCGTGGGCGACATGTGTTGCGTTAGCAACAATTGCTGGCGTAATGTTCTCTGTTTGACTAATCATTTTTCGTGCAGACGTAGAAACACTTAAGCCGTGATAGTAAGGCCGCGTTATCTGTTCGATTTCTTCTGGTCTTAACGTAGGAACGTCTAATACGAGCTTGAATCGCCTTATAAAGCTTGGCTCAAGATATTGGATATGGTTTGTAATCCAAATGCAGGGAATTTCGTTTTGCTCAATGAATCGCTGTAGATGTTCTTTACTGTATTGGCTGTCAGCACAATCGAATAAACTCTCGCATTCATCTACCAGCAACATAGCGTCCGCCTTACGCGTCAGCAATGATTGAAGTAACGCTAAATAACGTAGCCTTTCTTTGTTTGGAAAGCGGCTATTGAACTCATCTTCAGAAAAATTGCTAGCAAGTGCAGTAGAGCGAATTTCGTAAAGTGTTCTATCGCAGTATTTGGCAAGTGTCCTCGATAACTCTGTTTTACCTGTTCCTGAAGCTCCATAGAGCAAAATACTTGCTCCAGACTGTCTAGACTTACTAGCAGCAGTGAGATATTGCGACAAAAGCGCAGTATTCACGTGAGGAAAGTCATCCAATGTGAAGTTTGCATCGGGCGAAGGATGCAGCAACGGTGCTATAAGTGTTTCCCTTGAGGTGATTGTTTCACTTAACAACGTTCGAACAAGTGCTTTTGGCATTGCACCATACTCGAAGGACAAAAAGTCTGTATCAGGCAGAAAACCATAATGATTGAGCTGTGCAGTTGCGTGAGAAAATAGTTCGTCACTGATGCCTGAAATGTCTTTGAGGATTTCGTTTAACGAAAGGTGACTTGTTTGCATGTGCACCTCAGAAGAAAGCGCTCTAATCCACTTGTTAACCTGCGAGAGTAAGGCGAACTGAATCAGTAACTCGGTTTGCTTAGGCAAGTCCATCACGGTTCTGATATAGCGACAATTAGCTAAAAAGGTTTTCGTTACCTGAGGTTGGGTATCAGTAATAGTGAGGCAAGCTTTGTAATTGACGTTTTTGCTTCTACCTATGAAAAATGATTGGGAAGATACCTTGCTACCACGCAAATTACTGGCAAGACTTTTACTGAGTATATCGGTATCGATTGAAGGCAGATAGTTGAGTAATCGCTTGCCCCATTCACATGCAAGGTAATTAAGCTCACTCGACTTATTGAGTACTTTATAAGACATGCTGGCGCCCCATTATTGATAGGAAAGTAGAGATGCAGCTTCTTGCATCACTTTTTCATTTCGCTTGTCGTACATGATGGTTGTACTGATATCCTCATGTCCTGCCATTTGGCGCACAGTGTTTATATCTACATTTTGTTCAAGTAATCGTGTGATAAACGTTCGTCGAAGGTCATGCGGCGAGACTCCTTCTATGCCAATTGATGCTAGCGACTTTTGAGTGAGCGAATAAATAGAGCAAGATGACAAAGCGGTGTTGGGTTTAATATTTCCACCTTTTGCGACACGAACAAATAAATGACCGTTACTTTTACTTCGAAGTGCTAGCCATTGATTCAGCGCAAGTTGCGTCCATGCTGGCAGATGAACAGTTCGGCTCTTGTTACCTTTTCCTTTTCTGACGATCAAAGCTGTACCTTCGATAAAGTCTTCTACCAAGAGTGCTACTAGTTCACTTCGTCGTAACCCTGTGCCTAAAAGTGTTGAGATTAACGCGTAGTTTCGAATGCCAAGAACAGATTTATCGCGTTGTAACTTTATCAGCAGCTTATTGACCTCCTCAGTTGAGAGAGGCTTTCCATCATGTTTGCCATGATTCACTTTGCTGATAGCCCGAAGTTGAATTGACTGCATTTCTGGTACGAGCCCAGACAGTACAGCTATTTTTACGATACTTCTGATTGCTATCATTGCTCTGTTGATAGATCTAGCTGACCAACCCTGAGTGATAAGCTTCGTTTTGATATAGGTAGCTTGTTGAAAGTCGATATGATGATATTTATCTGTTCGCTCTTCATCAGTCCAACCCATCATGTCTGCGATGCTATTTAGTTGTGAAGCAATAGAGCGCTGACTATTAGGCGCAAGTCGACCTAAATACAGCGCATAGGGGCAAGCTGCATTCATAAAATGCTCCGAAGTTGTAGTTAAAAGTATTGAATTTGAATGGAAGTGCTTAGAAAGCGAAAAAGATAATATCAGGCGATATTAGTGATTTATATGGCTGTTTTGTCCCAGTAAAAAATAGTTATTTTGTTGATTTCCCCCAGCGCTTAGTGAGATCTATTTTGTTGAACCGCTCATTGAGACGGATGTGAACAATTTTGGCATCTTTAGATAACAAAACTTCTTCCTTCGTGTACTTGAAGCCTATCCTATTTACAGCGAGGTTTTCTTCACATAACTCTGTACAAGTTATGTAAAAGAAACTGTGTAGTCTATTGAGCAAACTAATAAGATGTGATGTATCCAAGTCCAGCCGACATTTATTAGCAATGTCTAACAGACTTTGCTTTTCCAAAAAGTCATATCCAAACTCACAGTTGCGAGTGCCGTGAAAGTAGAGCACCCCATTTTCTCCAATTTGTGACATATGGAAGTCAGACATTGGTATGAGAAGAAAGCTTTGGCTTCCTAAGTTGTGCTCAAGTAAGTCAAAGAGTAAAAAGCCGAGTCGAATATCGTCAGCATCAAGCCTCGGATTTCGGACCAAATTTTTTAAAATACAGGTCGAAAGCTTGCTGCGGCGGTTTCATGCGACTTAATTCAATATTTACATCGCCACTACGACCTAGCCCTGTCGCTTGTTCTAACGCCTCACGTTTAGCGTTGTCTGGCACCAGTCTGATTCGGCTTTCTTCCGTTCCTAATTTCACAATTACTCAACTCCGAACTATTGGAAAGTTTTTTATTTTAGCTTTCTCAGCCTATCAGTTTTTTTTGTCAATAAGAACAATAGCTTAAATAGATAAATTTTCCCTAGTATAAAGATTGACTAGCACACTTTTAAACGTGTCAGAAGAAAATAGAAAAAAGGCACGGTCTGTTATTTTTAAGTGTTTGATATTATTTAACTTTTTCTTTTTTTATTGGCTTCTTAATAGGCTTTTTTCACTGAGGACAACACTGCTACACATCCGGAAAATAGGTTTTGATTTTACACACCGTATGGTCATCGAGTTAATTTTTTGGAGCAAAAATGATGAAGAAAGTAACAAATATTTCTACATTAAAAAGAATGGGGTTTAAGAGCATCAAAGACCTTTACGAGCTAATTGAAATAACTGAAATGGATTCAGCAGAATTAATTTACTGCGTGCCTGATGGAAGTACTAGAAATGTCAGGCAAAAGCTAAGAGTAGCTGAGGGCTTAAAATGGTTAAAAGATGAAAATAATGAAGGGAGAAAAGCCTTTGTTAAAAACAATAAGTGGCTGGAACGAAGAAGAGTAATAGGGATTCAAGGCTCATTCAATCTCGATAACATTGAAGAAATACAATTTTTGAGAAAAGTGTCTTATGCCTCTGTCATCAAAAAAGTTGGGTTAACGAAGTACAGCGTTATTTGGTTCGTCTTTCACGAAGATGAGGAGCTGCATGAAAAGTTAACCAATGCCTTAATAGCAGAAAATGAAGGCTGTAAACATGCGAAGGTTATAACCTATTTTCCGATTCAAATTTCGGGCTCGAAGAACTGGGATAGAGGCGAATTTGCGTATGAGCAATGGTATAAGTATCAGCCACTCACGCTAGTAGAATTCGTTCTTAAGAACAGTTTAAACGTGTGGGTGCCGCCAGCTGAATTAAACCTATATGAGGGTAGTAGCGAGGCATTGCCTATTGATGCATTACCTAAATTAATGCAAGAGACTGTAAAAAACTTTAGCAAAGCCTATTGTTGCCCCCCTGAGTTTGCTTTCGTTCCACTTGTAACGATGATTGGTTCAGTCATCGGTCATAAAATTCACGTTAAACCAAGAAAAAATAGTGACTTGGTGATTGCGCCAAATTTCTGGGCTATATCAATAGGAGACTCAGGAGCTGGTAAATTTCCTGTTCATTTGCGGATGCGGGAATTTTTTGGCCCACTCAATGATAAAGCTTCGATGGACTACGAAGATGCCAATAAGCGGTATGGAGCGCAGCAAAAAATAGAGAAAATACGTGAAAGGATAAGTTCACAGCATATCAAACAGCGCATTATTGCTATCGATAAAATCTTAGACCCTATAGAAAAAAGAAAGATGGAGGAATTACTAGCATCTGAAGTAACTGAAAACTCAAGACAGCCTCAAAAACCGTCGTTAGTACGTTATACAACCAACAAGGCAACATATGCCGACTTGCAACGCACACTAGGTGAAAATCACAATGGGATTTTGATGGACCTAGAGGATCTAAAAGGATTTATTCATCAGCTTCGAGGCTCCAAGGGATTTGAATATCGTTCATTCCTATTGGAGTGTAATTCGGGGTTTGGTCAGCATGATATTGATAGGTTAAACACGGGCACTACGTATGCCAGTAACATGCTCTTGTCGATTTTTGCAACCACCAAACCATCTGTTGTTTATCCACATATTCGAAACACTTTAAAGGGAAGTGAGGAAAATGATGGACTGTGGCAGCGCTTTAACATTCTTGTTCATCCGAAAAATACTGACAAAGTTTCATCTGCTTCCGGAGAAGTGGAAGTATCATTAATTTCGAAAGTACAGAGTCTCTTTTGTTCAATCAATCAATGCGATTTCGGCTTCCAGCCAAATCTTGGCCTGAAAGAACGCAGCGTTTGCTTGTCAGAGCAAGCATTGGGTGTTTATAAACAGTGGTACAGAGAGATTACTTCCTTCAAAAGTAAGAAAGACGTCAATGATGTGTACCAAAACTACCTATTAAAATATAAAACGCTAGTGCCTAAACTTGCACTGCTTTTTGAAGTGGTTGAAAGTTTTGACGATGCCAATCAAGTTATCGGCCCTATAAAAAGCGTTTCCGAAACCTCAGCTAAAAAAAGCCGTCAGAATTGCAAAATTTTTGGAATCTCATGCTCGCCACGTTTTTGACGTTAGAACAAATGTTGATACCGCTAATGCGATACTGATTTTAAAACGGATAGATCGACTCCCGCCCAAATTCTCGGCTCGTGACATAGCGCAAAAGAATTGGAGTGGGCTAAACACAAACACCGATGAAGTGAACCGAGCCATTATGGTTTTAGAGTCTGTGTTAGTGGTTCGAAAGGCTACAAATTGTAGACAGAAACCATTGTGGGAAGTGAATCCTTATATCACTGAAGCTGGTTCTCAATGATATAAACCTTAGTAGTTGTTAGAGGTGCATTTTTAGTTCAACAAAATGCACACTCAACACCTTCACTTTTAGTTGTTAATCTCTGTAATACCACTGTAACTATCTATTAATACACACTATTAATATAGGGTATAGGCAGACACTTCTACGTATTAAAAGAGTGTTTTTATGGCAGATCGCAAAAATACACAGTCATGGATTCGTAGCACTTTTGATAAGTCTCGCTATGAACTTATTAACGACAAATACAATTCGCAGCTGTTGGCACTGCTTGATTTGGCTAATACCGAACCAAGTTTTAAGCAAATTAATAACGTTACAGCAAAGCTTCAAGACAAAGCATTATGTCGATACCAGGCCATGTTACTGCAAATATATTGTAATGAACCGCAGCGATATCTGAGATTAGATTGCGACCAAATCACACTGACAGTGAGGTGTTCAATAAAGGATATCGATTCACTACTCAAACCTATTGGTGCTAAAAATAAGTCTCGCATTTATAAAGCAGGGACAGCGGCAAAGCCAGCAGACTTCACAGTTTTTCCTACCTCGACCTACGAACTCAATGGTGGAGGCTCTGGGCTTATTTACGGCAAACCATTTTATTCACACGGATTCGAGTTTCGGTTCAACGGTGATAGTTATAAGTCCCTGTTCTTATATTTAGAAGGGAACGAAAAGGAGTCCGGTAAGTATTCTCTACGATTATCGTTTAATCCAAATAAGCTAACACGGGATGAAATAAAGCAGGCGTTAATTCATGTTCAAAAACGTATTGGCGGTGAATACCGGTATACGCAATTATTCAGTAAGGCAAAGGTGACAAGAATCGACTTCGGCATTCTATTACCTGGTGTTTCATCAGCGTTTGTACAAGCGTTCAGAGACAACGCAAAATCTATAAAGTCACATTGTATACCGTTCAATGGACAACAAGTTGTCGAAACTACTTATCTAGGTAGCAAGTCTAACGCTAGTCACTGCATCGTGTATGAAAAACTACTCAAAGAAAGTAAGTGTTATCCAGAAGTTAAAACAGTAATCGATAGTTTAGCTGTCACTACGCGTATTGAGGTGCGTCACCTTTTATATAAAGAGAGGCACGAACTAGATGTAAAACAAATGCCAGAGTTTCCTTCAAGGTTGAAGCAAGTCAGGATTATATCGCCTAGACATTTTCACTTACTGAATAACGAGATGTTACAAGAATTGCTTACTGACAAGCGACAGGAAAGTGTAAAAATTATGCGGAAAAGTATTCGTAGCGAGCTTATAAAAAGCAGAAAAAGATTGAGAGTGCATAAGATTGATCAGAGGTGGTTGGAAGAAGAACAAACAATAGTAGCGAATTCCTTGATGAGTTTAATAATAAACCCAAATAGCTGAACGCTAATTTTCCAAGACTTACTTACTCTTGATTTAGCTTTTAAATACTAATTTATCAATATCGAGTAATCTCCAATATTTACTAGTGAATTGATATTAAGTAACACTGATAAAAAGCATCGCAAAAAGTTAGCTTTTTGACTTGCCTAAGATAGGTAGCGTAGAGCTTATTAACGCTACCTTTACCTACTATAACCTAAAGAACTAAATGATTAGAAATATAGCTACGATACTGCGAAACTCGCTTTTAGCTAATGCTATTCAACCATAGCGTCTAGCTCTGCGTGTGTTGTATACAAGCCTTTATGAGTACCATCCAAAATATCGTTTAACGAATTACGTAAGGCCGTATATTTCGCATCGGTTTCAAACTTTGCAGATGTGAGGTGAGTAAACAAATTGTAAGGCTTATCTTTTTCCGGTGCTTCATTGAGATAGAACCCTTCAAAATCAGGGTTGTGTACCACTGTTTGCACACGGCCATTTGCTTCATCTGCTAGAGTCCTAATCTTCAGGTTTATTGACCACATTGCGTTTGCCTTTCCAACCTTATTCAATTTCGTGTCGAGGTCATGCACAGCGATTGCGTTTGCGTTGAATTGATCAAATATTTTAATAAAGGTTGGAATATTAGCTTTACCTCTACAATTTATAACGCAGTATTGAGCCTCTAAACCACTTTTCTCAATAATATACTGATATGCAAGGTATTCCGTGTCACCTTCAACAAGTATCGAATTTGGGTAGAAGAAAAATTCATTCACTGTAGGGCAGCAACGGTTTAGCATCTTTAAATTGTCTTTTTCGTCATCACTGAATTTTGCTCGATCTGTCTGGAAGTAAAATACGTTTTCTTGGTTGTTTGAAACCTTGATCAGAGTGGTGTGATCTTGAGTCAAGTCGATAAAGATAGGCGAATGGGTAGTGCAAATAATTTGCCAGCCTTCTATGTCAGCCAATGCGTAGATTGCTTTGCGTGCAGCTTTAATTATCGAAGGGTGTAAATTGATTTCGGGCTCGTCTATCAAAAGAATTTTTGGGTTTTCATCGTGAATTTTCTTTGTCCCTTTCTTTAAGAGGCCTTCACTGCATAGAGCGTTAACTGCTGACCATAAGAAAGCTCTTTTGATGCCTGTTCCTTGATGTTCTAATGATGATTGATGGTTACTTGTCTTTATAAAAAACTTACTTCCATCTTTGATAGCATCTTCGACTTTAAACTTACCTACGCCAGTTTCGAAGATTACAGATGAACCAGAAAATAGCTTATTAATTTCGAGTTCAATTTTCGAGCTAAGTTTACCAATGCTACCTGATAACTCTTTATCTACCTCTTTGGCAAGCTTTTCAATTTCGGCTACTATACCCGCAACTTTTGTTCTATCGTCCTTAACCTTTTTAGCTGCATTTTTGGACGCTAGGTCTTTTACTATCTTTTCTAAGGCTTCAACTCCGTCATTTGGATTTAATCTAATAGGGGTAGGTAATCTACTTTGCAATAAAGCGTCCCAGCCACCAGCACCACCTTTTTTCCAATGGTTGGTTATGGAACTAAAACTATATTTAACACCTTTTTCATCAGGGTTTTCCCACCTGATCTGAAACTTTGCACAAGAACCAAAATCTGGGTCGTTCAGTAGGAGCCACTCTCGACCAAAAGTGTCAATATCTTCTTGAGTTAAATCTGTAAAAACACCTGTGATAGATATTGGCTTTTTAGCATCTCTGCAATGAAAGTAGTCGATACTCAGCGGACTACCCAAGGAAACATAAGACTCGTATGCATCAAGAATTGTAGATTTACAGCTATTGTTTGGACCTACCAAAACAACGATGTTGTCTATTAAAATTGTAATTTCGTTACTAATGCCTTTGAAATTCGAAATAAGGATTGCTGAAAGTTTCATAAACGTCCTTGTTGTCTTAAATATTCTGACTACTGTTTTCGAAGACCGTAATTAAAGATTCATCCAAATAGGGACCGATCTCGCTAAAATCGTAAATGCTATTTATGTTCTTATTGCTAATGATCCTTCTGCATTTTAATTTAGTTAAAAATGAATCACTACTAGCAACGGTGAGAATATCTTGTTCAAGATCTCCAGCTAGTTTTTCAACCAATTTAGATTCTAACCTTCGCGAAATACTCTCAAAAGAAGGCAAATTTTCTTCGTTAGTGTTATCGACCCAATCTTTGGTCCTTGTTAGATGATTCTCTATTACCTCGAAAGTTTTTTCAATTTTTATGTTTTTCTGCAATCGGTAAGCAAGTATTGGGTCATGTTTTGAAAGCTCTAAAATAGCGCTGTCAAACTGAGAGGAGAAATCTACTCGCAGTTCTTCCTTCATATCAATGATTAACGAATTAAATGCTTTCTCAAGGGCAATTCGTAGCTCTGCTTCGAATGCTGATTTATCTTTAGGCGAGAATGCTTGGTCATTCAATTTCTCTAAATACAGCTTCAAGTAACCGTCAATCGCGCGATCTGTATTAATTACTGAATTGATAAATACATTGCGTAACTCAAGGAGTAAATAAATTATTGTTCGATTACTTTCTTTTTTTTCTCTCTGAATTTTCCATATATATGTTGCTAAGGCTACTAAAATAGTTGCACTAGCGGTAATAAAGGATCCTAAAATCTTAAGTTCTATCATGTAACTCTCGTGCGATAAACTCATCAACTAAAGATGCTAACAAATGCAAAATTAGTTTTTGTTTATGAAGTAGATTAATAAGTATCAGCAATTTTGTAATACTGTGAAGATAGCGTTTTGCGCAGACTCTCTAAATTCACGACCAATTCTTGGTGTGTATGAAGGGTGGGGGGCTGATATTACAGTTGTTTTAAAATCGCCTTTTTGCAGGCTACCTACTGAAAACTTGAACGTTACTTTACCTCTAACTTCGTGATGCTGTATGTCTGTTAAGTTTGAAGAGTGTAGTAGCCAATTCTTTGATGATGGGCTATTAGAGCTCTTGGGAACAAGAACAACTTTTGGCTTGAAGTACTCGATTATCTGATTGTTCAGCTCGTAAGAAAACTGAATAGCTCTCTCTAAAAGCGCTTTATCGTATTTAGCCAACTGAGAAGTGAAGCTTTTAAAATCCTTACTTCCCCACAGCACTATGTTAGCCATGAGCGTTTTGTGTTCACCAAACCGCTTGTTGAATATCTCTGAGTAGAATTGCCACTTGTTGTTTGGCTTGTTAATAGGATCCCACAATGGGAAATTCGCACCTTCGCTATTTTTGTACGCTTCGCTGAAATTGTCGTTCATGGCTTGTTGCACAAAACCCTCGTAGTGGGAAGGGGAGGAAGGAGACAAAATAGCGTCGAGAGATTCTGGAGCATTAGGATTTGAGCCTAACCAAATTACATCAACTGATTCGGTATTGAGCTTACTTAATACTTTTGCTGTCTCGATTTCCCCGAAGATAGAGCCTCTAAACGGTATCGAATAAGAGCCTGTACCTCTCTTGAGCGCTTTATTTTCTTGGTTTTCTACAAAGTCAGAAATACTATTGTTTATTACTTCAAATATATTCAACGTCATGTCCCTATGATTTACTTGCGTATTCTTTATTGAACGACTTTTTAACTTTTTCGTAAGCTTTTTATGAACTAAAGATACGGTAATGCTTGTCTAGCTTCCAAGTGCATTGACTCGGTATTAGATTAAATCTAACACATACTAAGGTTTGAAGCTCAACGCTCTCTACCACTTTTCTATCTGCATATATATTGAAGAACTTTGAGTTTCCAGAGTAGATTACTCTACCCCTGCTGACTTCTTGATATTCAACAGCAATGAGCTCAGGAAAACACGGAAGGTATATTCTATGCTCTTCCCACTCTACTAAATGGCTAAAGTCACTGTCATAGAGTGAAAGGCTATCAGGCTCTGCACTATTCAAAGGCATCGCTTTAGCAAGTACAGTCGACTTGTAGACCCAAAAAATACCAATATGAGGCAGCTTAGCTTTCATCTTGTATATCTCCAACATGTTGACGTCACCCAACTGTCTTGACAGAGATTTACAACCCTTTAATTATTTTAAATTTGCTGCTGAAGTGAGCGCTATTCGCTTGCATGATATATCGTAGTCAAAAGAGGAAAGCTAACTTCTTATCTCTACTCGAATAGGTAACGTTAATAAGCATTAACATGAACTATTTAACATGAAAGTAACTCTGCTACGGTTCTAGATCAGAAAGAGAATTATCACAATTATTATAGTGCCCCTTCATAGATTTCAGTCATCTGTGGAGCCTCTTCAGATTTTTAGGAAACCTCCCCTAAAGAAGCTTGCTATGCCAGGAATGAGTGGTTGTTAACAAACAAAGTATACTTCAGAATTCATACTCGAAGCGGTATTACTCTGCTAGAAACCTGATATTATTGGTCGTCAGATTGCTTTAGATATTAGTATTTTTCTTAGTCTACCTAACTGCTGAAAACATCATGCTGCGCAATCTAAAGATAAAACACATAAGAGCAGTGATCCCCGTTGTGACGCGGGGATAGCAGATTAAAACATGAACTTGCCAAGGTCAAAAAATGACCGGCATTTTTACGCGAAGCGACAACGTTTTTAGCCAAAAAGTTACAGTAAGGTATCTAGCGATATCGAGTTTCCGATATGCCTTTCTACTAGTCTATTGTACCGTTTATTCGAAAATGGAGCCTTAGATGATTTGGTGAACTCAAAGAAGCGATGCGAACCAACTTCATGCTCATAAGCATAGCATCACGGTTATGGCATGAGCCAGATAATATTTACTTTGTTGTTCATTGATGCGCTCACTGTAAGGAGATCAGATAGCAATTGGAAAAGCTACCTCTTGGGTCAACGGTGATTTTATCTTTCAGTATTGGACTTGCTTTTACACTTGTTGTAGGGGGTATTACAGGTTTTGGTACGAGCGAGACGCAATAATTGTGACAGGCTTATTGAAATTGCATGATGTATTCTTCTATTCCTTCGGTGTACTTATTTTACATTGCCGGATTATGTATGAGCAGGCTTTGCAGTAGATTTCTGTTTTTCTGACAAGATTTAGCAACTTAATTGAAATACATGGCTTTTTAATACAGAGTTCCTCTTGTGAATCAGAAAGCTGACCATTTAGGCATTGACTACAATCATATTTTAAGAGAACATGAATTGCCAATAGAGGAATCTTGTGTTGAAAACGAATTACCGCATTAGCAAAAATCTAAAAGTGGTCTTAGCCGCTTTTTTGTTGTGCGCACAATTTTTGTTGATTGTGACTGACGCGTTTTCTATTGAACAAGACCACTTGTTTAGCAATGAATTATGTACTGAAAATACATTAATCGAACTGTCCGATGCTTACGATTTAGATACGGGAAGTGATTGTGACCATTGTTGTTCTTGTCATGGCCATTTTACACACATAGCTTTTTACTTTGATATTGAAAGCTCGTTTCTAAAAAAATCTCCCAATTTAGTCTCAGTTTATAGTGAAGCTACACCTAATCGTTTCATTAACCAAATAGAGCGTCCTCCAAGAATTTAATCCCTGTCGTTTTTCGTTTTTTCAACTGACTAGGATTATATATCATGAAAATTTCACAGTTTCCTGTGCGCAAATTTACGCGCGCCGGAATATTGACTAGTGCATTGATGCTATCTCAAGCCAATGCATTGGCAGAACAAGTAACTTTAGATGATGCAGTTCAACTTACTCTCAACCGTCATCCAAGCTTGTTGAAATTCAGACCTCTTACTAGAGCTCTTGAGGGAGATCGCCAACAAGCTTTGCTTTCTCCAGCTTACACCGTAGGTGCTAATCTAGAAAATGTGATGGGCACAAGTTCTACTTCGGGAGTTCAAGCAGCAGAAGCAACCATCTCTCTATCTTCAGTGTATGAACTTGGTGGAAAGAAGAGTGCAAGAACACTGGTTGTGGATGCCAGAGCTGCCCTTTTAGATTCAGAGCAGTATTCAATGTCTCTCTCACTACTTGGTGGGCTCACTCAGCAGTATATTCGCGTTCTGGCACAACAGGAGCGTCTGCAAATAGCTGAGCGAAGTGTGAGCTTAGCTGAAGATGCTCTTACTGTGATCACTAATAGAATAAAAAGTGGTGCAACGAATGATGCTGAATTGTTCAGAGCTAAATCGGCTTTAAATCAAGCGAAATTAGAACTTGCGACAGCAAAGGTGAATAAAGAGATAGCCCTGCAATCTCTCACACTATTCTGGCAGGGCAATTATGAAGATATCACGCTTACTGGTTCTTTAAATTCACCCGCTAAAAATTATTCCTACGAAACACTTTTTAACCAATTCTTATCATCATCGAATGCGGATTTACTAATTAAGTCACTTGACCTGAAGGACGCTGAAATTCAGTTGGCTAAGTCTGATAATACCGCAGACCTATCTTGGTCTGTTGGTGTTAGAAGGAATCAGGGAGCTCAAGATACATCGTTAGTTTTTGGTGCCTCAATTCCACTATTTGCTGAGAAGAGGAATTCGGGTGCAGTCAAATCTGCAATTGCTAGTAAGGAGGCGGAGTTATTAGAGCGAGACACCAAGTATCTCGATGTAAAAGCGATTCTATTTAAAGCAACGAAAAGCATAAATTTTAGTTCACAGGCAGCATTGCACCTGGAAAAAGAAGTAATGCCAGATTTGAAAAGAGCATTGGAGCTGACCAAGGAGGGCTATCAAAAGGGAATTTACACTTATCAAGAATGGTTTGCTTCACGTGATGCACTTCTCCAATCTCAACGGAGTCTCATCAACTATCGCGAAGCCACCCTGCTCAATGAAGCACTTATCGAACAATGGACAGGGCAATCTCTGAAATCATTCACTTTCAATCTCCAGGATTAATTATGCTAAAGCAAATTTTATTTTTATTTCTTATCGGCACTGTGACATCTATCGCGACCGCAAGTGAAGATGCCACCAATTCAAATGACAACCAAAATATATTCCAGAAAGGTAACATCAAAATAGAAGTAAGTATCGATGAAAACCCCGAGGGCTCTGTAATTATTGCCTCGACTTTTGAAGATGGGAAGCCATTTATCCCTGATTCCTTTTCTATAGAGCTACAGAAGTTAGGTTCAAGCTCAGAAAAATTTGAGTTTCAAACTTCAGAGGGGGTTTTGCGGTCAATAAAAGCTCTGTCTGAACCTCATTCTTTTAGGGCTACTATTTATCTGACTGACAAAAGACGAAAGTATTCCTGGGAGTGGGAAAACTTCGAGGGAAGAACACAGATCTCAAGAGCATTAACTGAAAAGTTTCAATTAGCAACCTCCGAAGTTCAGAGTGGGACCATTGAAAGACATATCGAATTGTTGGGTACTCTTGTAATTCCACCCAAGAACAAGGCTGAAGTTAATGCGCGGTTCTCGGGAGTTGTAGAAACTCTCGCTTCGGATGTTGGTGACAGCGTGAAGGCTGGCGATGTAATTGCAAAAATTCAATCAAATGACAGCTTACAAACCTACATCGTGAAAGCGCCAATTTCGGGTACGGTAGTAAGTCGAAATGTTAATGTTGGGCAGTTGGTTACCAGTGAAACGCTTTATAAAATAGTCGACGCTGAAACGCTTTGGGCAGAATTGAAAGTATTTCCATCCAAGCGGGATACAATAAAGCAGGGCTCTTATATCCACATAAAAAAAGGTTCCCGACAGCAAGATGCAAAGGTCAAATTTCTCATTCCGTCAGGTTCACTTGAACCTTATCAGATCGCAATTGTTGAAATCACTAATACCGAAGGAGAATTCTCCCCCGGCGATATGGTTACAGGTGTAGTTGATGCTCAGAAAGTCGATGTTTCGCTTCGCGTTGAGAATGAAGCTATCCAATCAATGGATGGTAACTCAGTTGTATTTTTAAACGATGGTAACACGTTTCAAGCTGTCCCTGTCGAGCTGGGTATAAAAGATGACAACTTCACTGAAGTAAAGCGTGGCTTAATCGCTGGTCAAATTTACGTATCAAAAAATAGCTTTCTGATAAAAGCGGATCTTGAAAAATCCGGTGCCTCTCACGCTCACTAATCCTGGAGACGATAAATGATTGATAATATTATTCGTCTTTCAGTAGAAAGACGCTTTTTGTTTCTTGTTCTTGCACTAATCTTAATTGGGATCGGCGTTTGGAGCTACCAGCGATTACCTATTGATGCTGTACCAGATATTACAAATGTACAGGTTCAGATTAACACCAAAGCTCCGGGGTACTCACCATTAGAAGCTGAACAACGAATAACATTTCCTGTCGAAACAGCACTATATGGCTTGCCTAACTTATCCTATACACGTTCTATATCGAGGTATGGTCTTTCACAGATTACAGTTATTTTCGAAGAAGGAACGGATATCTTTTTTGCCCGAAATTTAATCGACGAAAGACTTGCTAACCTTAAAAGTGTTTTACCTGATGGCCTTGAGCCAGAAATGGGGCCAATCGCAACAGGGCTTGGCGAAATTTTCGTATATACACTGGAAGGGAAAGATGGAGCAACGTTACCCGATGGCTCGCCGGTCACACCTATGGCTTTAAGAGAGGTACAAGATTGGATCATTCGACCACAGTTAGCCCAGGTTCCGGGAGTAGTAGAAGTAAACACTATTGGAGGTTATGACAAGCAATATCACGTCAATCCCGACCCTGTAAAAATGCTGGAGATGGGAGTCTCGCTTAAAGACATTTCTGAAGCACTATATTTAAACAATGATAATGCTGGAGCAGGCTATATTGAGAAAAATGGCGAGCAACTTCTTGTTCGCTCTCCAGGTCAATTGACAGGGATAAAGGATATCGAAAATGTCGTAGTAGGAAAAAAAGGATCTGTTCCTGTTCTAATAAAAGATATTGGAACTGTAGGCTTGGGTAAGCAGCTGAGGACCGGTGCCGCTACAAGAAATGGTAAAGAGACAGTGATGGGAACGGTCATGATGTTGCTGGGAGAAAACTCAAGGGAAGTTGCAGCTTTAACTGCCAGTAAATTAACTGAAATTCAAAGATCGTTACCAAGCTGGGTAGTTACTGAACCCGCCTATGATCGAACTACACTGGTCGACAAAGCGATAAACACTGTGCAGAAGAACCTGCTGGAAGGAGCATTACTCGTAATTGTCATATTATTTTTACTACTAGGCAATATTCGAGCGGCTCTTATTACGGCTGCGATCATACCTATTGCTATGATGATGACAATCACTGGAATGGTCCAGAGAGGTGTTTCGGCAAATCTGATGAGTTTGGGGGCTTTAGATTTTGGTCTGATTGTCGATGGCGCTGTCATCATTGTTGAAAACTGTATTAGGCGCTTATCTGAAGCGCAACAGCATCACGGCAGACTTCTTCAACTCAAGGAACGTCTAGAAGAAGTGAAAATAGCAACGATTGAAGTAATCAGGCCCAGCTTATTTGGAGTCGGGATCATAACCGCTGTTTATCTGCCTATTTTTACTTTAACAGGCGTAGAGGGAAAGATGTTTCATCCCATGGCAATAACTGTTGTTATCGCTCTTATTGCGGCAATGATTTTGTCACTGACGGTAGTGCCTGCAGCGATCGCAATTTTCATGGGGGGAAAAATCAGTGAAAAGGAGAGTTTTTTAATACGTTGGGTGAAACTGGCTTACGAACCAGCACTTAGGGCTATTCTTAAATTTAAAGCTGCTGCTCTTGGGGCTGCACTAGCGTTTGTTGTCTTCTGCGGATGGTTGGCAACAACACTTGGGTCTGAATTTATTCCTCAACTGGATGAAGGTGATGTCGCTTTACAGGCTTTACGCATAACGGGTACCGGTCTAAACCAATCAATTCAAATGCAAGAATTACTTGAAGGTGCGCTGTTAGAAATTCCAGAGGTAGCGGTAGTCTTTGCGAAAATAGGTACACCAGAAGTCGCTACAGACCCAATGCCTCCTAATGTAGCCGATAGTTTTGTAATACTTAAACCTCGCTCAGAATGGCCTGATCCAGCTAAATCTAAATCGGATCTAGTGGCTGAAATTGAATCAGTCGCCTCAAAGCTTCCCGGTAATAACTATGAATTTACCCAACCAATTCAAATGAGATTTAATGAATTGATTTCCGGCGTAAGGGCTGATGTTGCAGTCAAGGTTTTCGGTGATGACTTAGAGCAATTGTTGGATTCTGCAAATAAGGTTGCTGAGATCGCTGAGTCGATACAAGGTGCCTCAGACACCCGAGTTGAGCAAGTTGCCGGCCTTCCTATGTTGTCCATATTACCAAAACGAGATGCTCTCGCAAGGTACGGTCTTAACGTAGCAGACATTCAAGCACTCGTTTCAACCAGCATAGGGGGTAAGGAATCAGGCATAATCTATGAAGGCGATCGTCGGTTTAAAATTGTAATCAGATTATCTGAAGAGTTGCGTACAAATATTGACAAATTAGAGAGCTTACCTGTTCGTGTCGGCAATAGTTTTGTACCGCTTGAAGAGGTAGCCACTCTCGAGTTAAAGCCGGCGCCTGCACAGATCAGCCGAGAGAATGGAAAGCGCAGAGTTGTCGTAACGACTAACGTACGAGGAACCGACCTAGGAGGATTTGTCGTTGATTTACAAAAAAGACTTAAATCCGATTTAAAAATGAAGGAAGGATATTGGTTAGAGTTTGGTGGTACCTTTGAACAACTGGAATCCGCCAGCAAACGGCTGACTTTAGTCGTTCCGGTTACGCTTGCGTTGATAGTTGGCATACTCATTATGGCGTTTGGGTCTGTTAAAGACGCATTGATAATTTTCACTGGTGTACCACTAGCCTTGACTGGAGGAGTACTGGCACTCTGGATTAGAGATATGCCTCTTTCAATTTCTGCGGGAGTAGGCTTTATCGCTTTGTCCGGGGTCGCGGTTTTGAATGGACTAGTGATGGTCGCATTCATCAGACAACTCTGGCAGGAAAATGGTGATATTTATACTTCAGTAATTCGAGGGGCCATAATCCGGCTTCGACCTGTTTTGATGACTGCGTTAGTGGCCAGCTTAGGCTTTGTTCCCATGGCACTTAATACAGGAACAGGTGCTGAAGTACAAAGACCGCTCGCCACTGTAGTCATTGGGGGAATTATATCGTCAACTTTACTGACACTGTTTATATTACCTGCGCTTTATCAGCTCGCACATAACAAACGCAACTCTTAATCAAATTTTACGCCCGGTATGTTCCGGGCGCACCGGAGCCTCTATGACTCATAATCATTCAAATAGCTCAAACAAAATTGGGTGGGCTTTTCTATTAAATTTCAGCTTCACAATTATTGAATTTATTGGCGGCTGGCTAACGAACAGCACTGCTATAATGGCAGATGCTGTTCATGATCTCGGCGATTCAGTTTCTATTGGAAGCGCCTGGTGTCTCAATAGGTTAGGAGAGAGAGAGGCCGATGAAAATTTCACATATGGGTACAAGCGACTCAGCCTGTTAGGGGCATTTATTAACGGAGCCGTACTTATCCTTGGCTCAATCTGGGTATTATCAGAAGCCATTCCTCGAGTATTAGACCCGGTCGTTCCAAATACAGAAGGCATGATATTACTTGCGATTCTAGGTGTCGCTGTAAACGGCTTTGCTGTGTATAAACTCCAGGGAGGAAATACCCTAAACGAGAGAGTGTTGAACTGGCATTTATTGGAGGACGTTTTAGGCTGGGTTGCTGTATTAATTATTGCCATAGTAATGCAATTTGTCGACTGGCCAATTTTAGACCCCCTACTTTCGATTGGCTTTACGCTTTTTATATTGTTTAATGTAATTCGAAACTTATTAGCAACCTTAAAATTATTTTTGCAAGGTGTTCCAGAGAAAAACTTATACAAACAAGTGTTAGATGAACTCCGGAGTGTTGATAGAGTTGAATATATCCATGACTTAAAAATTTGGTCACTTGACGGAGAACACAATGTTATTACTATACGCGTTGGCAGTGCCTTAAAGACAGTTGAAGAATACAAGTTATTGAAGCTTGATATTTATGATAGCTTGGCCATGTTTGACTTCAGTTACAGCACAGTTGAAATAGAGTTTACTGACGAGCATTCTGCAGTTAATGAGGAGGTGAGATGAAATTCCATTACCTCATTAACAATGATAGTCGACAGTAATTCAAGTTTTAATACTAAGCTAAAATTTTATTTGTGACACATTGTCTACAATCATGACTATAGATTTTCATGGAACTTTTTAGTTTGTTCCCGTTAAACTGTAAGGAGAGTGTGATAGATAATAATGCGTAACTAAAGTGGTAAGAGGCAAGATTGAACACGTACCTTCGACATCAACGTTTCTTTCGTGCTCTTACGAGATGTTGAAAATAAAATATAGAGACATTAATGAAATTTATAAGTAACTATAAGATGAGCTTCTTATTTTTTATTAGTGGTATTTTGTGTTTAATCGCTTATAACATAAAAGGCTCGAGTATAGATGAAAATGGTTTTTTGGTTGAATCGTTTGGCTTCATTCCTATATTTTGGCTGTTTGAGCTGATGGCATCGCTGACTTTTGCTTTCACTTTCATTAAACTTAAAAAAATCAGCGAAAGTAAAAGCACGCGAAGAACTTTTTCTAACTGACAATTTTGCTTTGCGATTTGCTATGCAACTCCTGGCTAGTAATTGAAAACTGAACCTAAAGGTTGTTGGGTATTGCCTTTTAGTTATATCAGACTTTAACTTCTTATATTAAAGCTCGCTAATTATTGGCTTTCTATTCTTTTATACACATTGATGAATTTGCATAGTTGGACCCATGTCAGTGCGGTACCTCATCGGTGAGTCAACAGTCTCAAATCAAAAATATCTACACAATGTAGCTAACCACAACAGTGATGAAATTGCGATCGTCACTAAAACAGCCGCTGAGCCTAAATCTTTAGCTAAGCCTGACAGTGGGTGAATCTCTTTTCCAATACGGTCAATAGTTACTTCAATTGCAGTATTTATAATTTCAGCGAACAAAACGAAGAGTATGGAGGAAAGTAAAATCGCCTTTTCCATATAAGGAATTGACCAAAATGCAAGCACTCCCGCCGCTAAGATAAGTAAGATAAGTTCTTGCCGGAACGCTGACTCGTTTTTAACAAGCCATGATATAGCTCGAACTGAGTTTTTCATTGCTAATACAATACGCAACATGCCCTTTGGTTTGGCTTTAGGGTCGAAATGCATTTTTGATGTGGTTTCGTCTATGACTCGCATTTTCGTAAAATATCCTGAGTGGGTTGGTAGGTGCTGCTTTGCACATTAGTAAGACCAAGTAATGTGTCAAAAAGGTTGTCATGCGAATAAGGATGACTGGACAACGACCTTACGCAATCACTGTATTCAGGTTGGCTAAACTTGGAGGCCCAATAAACCATTGGTACATGAGTTTGCTCAACAGGCGCTAAATTATAAGGGAAACCGTGTAAATAAAGCCCTTTTTCTCCCAATGACTCACCATGATCCGATAGATAAAGCATCGACGAATTAGGAATAGTGGAAAGCTGTTCAATAATCTGGCCTAGCACGTAGTCTGTGTATGCAATAGTATTATCGTACGTATTTGTCAGCTCTGCCTCTTCACAATTTTGAATATCACTTCTGGGACAGTCAGGCACGAACTTAGCAAATTTCTCTGGGTATCTCCGGTAATAGGTAGGCCCGTGTGAGCCAATCATATGTAAGACTATAACTCTATGTTCTTTAGATGGTCTTGAAAGAGTTTCTCTTAAAAGGTCAATAAGTACCTCATCATAACAATAATCTCCATCGCACAACTTGGGAACTCTTGACGGGTTGAAGTCTATAGTCTCTACCCTCTTGCATACTCCTTTACAGCTACTGTTATTGTCAATCCATGTGACGTCAACACCTGCACGATGAATGATGTCTAAAACATTGTCCTGACTGTCTGCGATACGCGAATCATAATTTTCTCGTGAAAGTCTTGAGAACATACATGGCACAGAGACTGCGGTAGCAGTGCCGCAAGATGTCACCTTGCTAAAACTGATTGCACCTGCGTTCTGGATATTAGGCGTAGTACGCCTCGAATAGCCGTTGCTTGAAAACTTGTCAGCTCTGGCCGTTTCGCCAACCACAAACACTGTAGTAGACGGATGTATATCAGCATTCCCTTTTATGTAGGGACGCTTGTCTAATACTTTGTAGGGGAAAGGCGGATAGAAGTAAGTGTCCCGAAGGTACTTGTACCCTGAATCATAAAAGGCGTAGGGAATAATATACTTCGTTAGGTCTTTGTTATTTCTGCCGACAGCTGCATAGCTCTTAAAAAGGAACGTGGCTATAATTGCAATACCCAATAAAGCTAATAAGTTCAGCACTAGAAGGTGCTTGATTCGAGCCTTGAGCTTCCCATTTAATTCCAGGTTAAAAATCGCAAATACAGGGATTAATCCCAATATAGAGAAGAATAAAACAAGTGTCGAATTTAGATAGGAAAAAGCTTCACCAGAATTTGTTTCCATTACATTCTGTATCATGCTCTTTGACGTGGTCAACCAAAATCACACAACCCAGTTTTAGGCTG
>NZ_CACSIG010000002.1:0-8474 GCF_902705815.1 Alteromonas infernus | reverse complement strand
CGGGATCACTGAAGGCTTCCACAACAAAATGGAAATGATATCAAGAAGAGCGTATGGTTTTAGAAACTTTGAAAATTATCGAATAAGAGTGATGACCCATTGCGGATGGGATGGTGTTATCAATCGTGTAAGGTGAATGCTGATCCCCCGTTTATGGGGTAGAGCCGTCTCTTAGAATTTATTGAAATATAGAAATGGTGCCCGGGGCCGGACTTGAACCGGCACGCTGTTACCAGCGAGGGATTTTAAATCCCTTGTGTCTACCAATTTCACCACCCGGGCATCGGGTTGCTTTTCAGCAAAGGTGTCAGGCGTAGAACCTGATGCTGCGTTGCAGCGTATGGAGGCGGAACCCGGAGTCGAACCGAGATAGACGGATTTGCAATCCGCTGCATAGCCATTCTGCCATTCCGCCAGATGCGTCTGGCGCGTGATTAAAACCTCTCTCTAAGAGATTGGAGCGGGAAACGAGATTCGAACTCGCGACCCCGACCTTGGCAAGGTCGTGCTCTACCAACTGAGCTATTCCCGCACGTCTTAATCGACCATTTCGTTTGGTTGATGTCCTCTCGAAATGTGGGGTGCATTCTACCTACCCATTCAAAACTGTCAACACAAAAAAGTGTTTAAATTGAGATAAATGCGGTTTTTTATGATCGTTTGCTATTTTTTTATTCACTTTGATTAAACCGCGATCAATTTTACTTTATTGCACTTCCTCGAAGGTGTGGCCACGCTGCTTTTGTATAAACAAACATTGACCAAATTGACAGCACTGCAGAGAGATATAAAAGAATATAACCTAGAGAAACCCAATAAATTGGAAAGCCCATAAAGGTTTCAAGGCCCGATAAGAGCCCAATTAAGGCTAACATTTGAGCCGTTGTTTTTGCTTTTCCAATAAAAGACACTTTAACTGCATCTCTTACACCATTCGATCCCATCCACTCTCGTAGCGCAGACACGTAAATTTCACGCACTAAAAGCGCAATAGACGGTATCGTTATCCAAAGTGTCGCATAACTATGCGTGATCATAAGTAGCGCAGCACCAACAATAAGCTTATCGGCTACTGGATCTAAAAACGCACCAAAGGGGGTAGATTGCTCAAGCTTTCTAGCGAGGTAGCCATCGAACCAGTCAGTGATGGCGGCTAACCAAAAGATAAATGCGCCGGCTTCATGCGCCCACTTCCAATCAAGAAAATATACAACGACAAAAACAGGAATAAGGATTACTCGAAATAAAGTAATACAGTTTGGAACAGTCCACATAAAAAGTACGTCTCAGTGTTATGCCTCTATGGGCGTTTAGCGCTATAGCTTGAAAGTTCTATGCCTTTCATTTGTGTAACACATTACCTTAATTTGCAATGCATTGCTTGTCACTCCGTCAATTATTGATGGAGGTGGTCGTAAATTGTATCGGCCAGTTCCTGGCTGATACCGGGTACACTTGCAATTTCATCCTTACTGGCTTTTTTTAGACCCTGAAGGCCACCCATAAACTTAAGCAAGGTTTGTCTTCGTTTAGCGCCTATACCCGGAATGCTTTCTAAGCTCGACGTTGTTTTCACCTTTTGTCGACGGTTACGGTGCCCTGTTATGGCAAAGCGGTGAGATTCGTCGCGAATGTGTTGAACAAGGTGAAGCCCGGGCGAATGACTGTCCATTGGCAGCACTTCATGACTTCCCGCTAAAATTAGGGTTTCTAAGCCGGGTTTACGCGTGGTGCCTTTAGCTACACCCAACAGCATGGGCTTTTTGTCGTGTGGCCATTCTTCAAAAAACGCTTCGGCTTGTGCCAGTTGCCCTTTACCACCATCAATAAGAAGAAGGTCAGGGATTTTTTGCACCTCTTTTACCGATTTATACCGACGTTTCAGAGCCTGGGCCATCGCAGCATAATCATCGCCTGGGGTTATCCCTTCTATATTGTAACGTCGATAGTCGCTTTTAAGAGGGCCTTCGCGATTAAACACCACGCAAGAAGCAACCGTTTGTTGCCCAGAGGTGTGCGATATATCAAAACACTCCATACGCTGAATAGGCGTATCGACTTCTAGCGCGCCTTCTAGGTCAAGGTACCGGGCAAATACAGACTTTTGCTGACTATACTGTGCATCTAACGCAGTTTGTGCATTTGATTGCGCAAGCTGCAGATATTTACGCTTCTCTTCCCTCGCCCCTTTAAAGAAATGGACCTTGTGACCAGCCTCACTGGCTAACACTTTGGCAATCGCCTCTTCATCGCTTAATGAATTGCTTAGCACTATTTGCTTGGGTATAACCTTGTTTCCTGCAAGGTAGAACTGAAGAAAGAAAGACTCAAAAACTTCTTGTTCATCGGCGATATTCGGCACTTTAGGAAAAAAAGCTTTACTGCCTAGCAGTTGTCCTTCTCGAATAAACATAACTTGGATACAGGCCATATTGCCTTTAAGCGCAAAACCAAACACATCCATTTCGTCTTGAGTACCGGCAACCCATTGTCGCTCTTGTACTTTTCTTAGCGCATTTATTTGGTCTCGATAGCGGGCCGCGGCTTCAAAGTTTAACGCTTCGCTAGCCTTCTCCATCTTCTCCACCAGCTCGCCAATCACTTGTTGATTTTTGCCTTTTAGAAACAAGCGGGCAAAGTTAACCTGTTCTTTATATTCTTCGTCGCTGACGTACCCTTCAACGCAAGGGGCACTGCAGCGCTGCATTTGATATTGAAGACAAGGCCGACTGCGCGCGCGATAATAGCTATCTTCGCACTGACGAACAGGAAATATTCGCTGCATAGAGCGCAAACTTTCGCGTACCGACCATGCGCTTGGATATGGGCCAAAATACTCTCCCCTTTTTTCTTTTGAGGGCCACGGTGAAATGACAGCCGTGGATGTTCGTGGTCAGATAAAAAGATAAAAGGGTATGATTTGTCGTCACGCATAACCACGTTGTAACGCGGTTTGTATTTCTTAATGAAATTATTTTCCAGTAAGAACGCTTCGGTCTCACTGTTTACCACCGTGACATCCATGTCCGCTATCTGACTGACGAGCGAACGGGTTTTGGCATTATCCAAATGGGTACGGAAATAACTGGATACACGCTTTTTTAGGTTTTTCGCTTTTCCTACATAAATAACCTCACCCTGGCTATTGTACATGCGGTACACGCCAGGCTGAGAGGTTAAATTTTTAAGAAATGCTGCTGAATCGAATGCAGACATAATCACCTTAATGTTGTGCGTCTAGCGACGCTTAAAAGGTGTTAGGATTGATAAGTTTATGACGATAGGCTAAATGCGTTAACTCTACGTCAGAATTCACGCCTAACTTTTGAAACATTCTATAACGATAGGTGTTAACCGTTTTAGAGTTAATACTAAGCTCGCGAGCGATATCAGGCACTTTGTGCCCTTCGGTTAATCGCATTGCTATGGTAAGTTCTCTACTCGATAAATCGTCAAATGGATTATCTGAACTGGGCAATAACTTGCCAATAGCAATACTATTGGCAACTTCGCTATCAAGGTATTTCTGCCCTGCCGCTACTTTACGAATGGCAAGAATTACCTCTTTGGGTTCAGCGTCTTTGGAGAGAAACCCATACGCGCCCGCGTCCATCACTTGCATAGGAATGGGGCTTTCTTTGTGCATAGAAACACAAATCACCCGAGTGTTTTCAGACATACGAACAATTCTTTTCGTTGCCTCTAACCCGCCTATCCCGGGCATATTCACGTCCATGAGTACCACATCTGGGGCATTTTTACGGCACTTCTGTACCGCGTCTTCACCGTTTTTCGCTTCTGCGAGAATCGTGAAGTCTTCCACATCTTCCAGTATCCGGCGTATCCCTGTTCTGACCAAGTCGTGGTCGTCTGCTAGGATTATTTTTATCACTCTAGTATCTCACTGACTTCATTTTTACTTTCGACGGGATTTAAACCCGGCAACTTTTATAACTGCGCATCTTAAACAGCTTTAAATCTTAACCAAGTCATCATACCACGAGATAAGCATACGTGAAGTGAAGTTACACATTTTGAAATAAATTATTGATCTAGATTACTTTTAGCCAGTTAAATTGGTAAATCAAACCAGAGTCTACCAACCCTCTTTCATTTGCCAGCCTGAAATAAATCATTACGTTCTCCTCGCATAACACTATTAGTAAGCCATAGCGCTAAAAGCTCAATACATCTTCTAGAAACTAGGGCTTACGCTCTTAACCTTATCTTAATTCCATTTATTCGAAATAAAATGTCATAAAATTGAGTTTTTCTTTCTAATAAAAAGAATAAAGGCGGAGAAATGAGCGTTACTTAAATTGAGGAATAAAGCATAGGCGCAATAATGCTTCCTCAATTAATGCTGGATGGCAGGCAATATTGAGCCGAATGTGATCTGGTGCACCGAAAGGCGCACCGTCATTACCAATTACGCCTCGTTCAATACAGTCTTCAACGGTTCTAGCGGGAGAGTAATACAATGGAAGCGAACGCTTGATTGACGCGGGCTTGTCGTTTGAGGTTTGAGGGTATTGGCCCCGTGTATGGTTATTGGTGACGGTTTCATAAGAATCCATAGACGACGATAACGAAGAGTGAGAACACGTTGCGTTAAAGGTTTTTAGATCTAACCACAGAAAATAACCCGCACGTCCCATCGTAAATTTAACCGAAATACCGTAGTGTTGAAAAAAGCGTTTAACCAGCTTTCTATTAAAACTTAGCGCCGCCTTTACCTCGTCCAACCAAGTGCTACCTTCACTGTAGGCAGCAATTAGTGCAATTTTGCCTAGATTGCTGGCATTAAGGTGCTTAGCACTAATGGCTTCTGCAAACGTTTCTCTGGTTTGTTTATCTTTTATCACCGCATAAGAAGCACCCGGAATACTGGCTAAGTTAAATGCCTTTGAAACGCTGTTCAAATGAATCGCCCTCGGTAAAACAGAGGGCTTTTTATATTTTTCCGTTTGAGAGTCGAGCTTATTGACCTCGCCTTGATTGTCTAGGCCAAACATTGAAATAATCGTAGGCTCATCTGCCGAGTTAAAGGCAAATTCACTGTGCACTTCGTCTGTTATCAACAAAATGTTGTGCTGCAAGCAAAACTCAAAAACCGCTTGCTGCTCAACGCGCGATAATACAGTGCCAGTTGGATTATTAGGATGGCATATAACAAAGGCTGTCGCAGACTTATCAAGCGAAGATAAATCAATACTGCTTCTCGCAGCGCGTTCAGTATTATCGCCGCTACAACCTTGAGCATGTGAATCATCTTTGACTAAGCTTTGACATCGACTAACGTCATCAAGGTCTGCCTTGGGTGATGACAGAGATTCTGTACATCGAATATAAACAGGCTTTAAGCCATTGCGCTTGATGGATGATGTCAGTGGCTCGTAGGTAGGCGTCAGTACCATTACCTTATCACCTGACTGGCAAAACGTGCGAAGGGCCACATCGACAGCACTAATCACGCTCGCCACATCCACTATGTCTGTGTTTTCAACTTTGTAATTATAATTAGGGGATCTGCTGCGTTCATACCAAGTTGCAACCGCATCACCAATATCACAGGACTGATAACCATAGGTACTGCGTAGATTATTGCTAACGGCACTGATTATATAAGCACAAGGTGGAATATCCATATCGGCAATCCACATTGCGATAGGACTTAGTTCAGAAAACGTGGTTTGTGTATGATGACTTGAGGGAATGTTGAACCGGCGTAGTATGGCAGAATACTTTAATCGCGTTTTGTCACGTCTCAGATGAGATGGTGAATGCCATACATCCTTGTAAGGCATAAATTCATGTTGTAACGACGAAAACAAAGAAAGTTGTTGTAACTCCAGGTCCACGCTTTCACTGCCCTTCTCGGTTGTATCTAGTGAGGTTGTGAGTAAATAAGCTGAGCCAATCCCGTTTTATTCGTTCCTTGTCTCAGCCTTTCACGACACATTTCAATTTTTTTGCTGCATTAGTCTAGCTTTTCAAACACATTAAACTCAGATAACGTGTGCTGATATTTACGTTTAGTCTCGCGAATAACAAACGGAATCTCAGTAGGCTCTCCTACGCGTTTAAATCCATTACCCAATGCGTCTTCTAATGCTTGGGTTGAACTTAAGGTCTCACCGTTTTCATCCTTATAGCCGCCCAGCCATTCGCTGCGTTCGGTGTACTCTTCAAGCCAAGTGAAAGGGCTAGCTACAATCAGCAAACCACCCTTGTTGAGGCGCTTGGCCATGTCGCTTAACACTTTTCTAGGGCTGTATACTCTATCAATTAGATTGCCCATAAAAATAAGATCGTATCCAGTAAACTGAGGCTTTAAGTTACACGCATCGCCTTGCGCGAATGTAACCTTATCCTTAGTCTGATCAAGACCTAAGGCCGAGAGTTTGCGCGCTTTGAAAGACGTTAACTCGCCTTCTTCAATTAAATGGTAGCGAATTTCGCCGCGCTCTTGCATATCAAACGCCGTTTTAATGAAACGCGCAGAGAAATCGATACCATCTACATGATCAAAATGCGTAGCCAGTTCAAAGGTAGAGCGGCCTACCGCACAACCTAAGTCTAAAGCCTTAGTATGCTTACGCCCCTGCATTGCGTTAATACAGAACTGAGCGCTTGCCTTTGCAAAGTTAGAAACGCCGTAGTATTCGTCGCCGTAGTGGAATTCGCTGTACTGCGATATTTGTGTATCGCTCTCATAGTCAAAGTCGTTCACTGCTATTACTCGCTTTCCTTGTACATATCTAAAACCGGCATGCTGAAAGAAATGGCGTCTAAATGCATAGCGACTATCTTTCATTGCCTCGTTACCAGTAGAAACCCAGCTACCGCCTTTGATGAGGTTATGTTTATTGTCGTACGTAGGTGTAGTAAAGTCATCATACAGGGGGTGAACTTTAAAGCCATCGAACGGGTAAATAGGCGTTTCAGTCCATTGCCAAACGTTACCGACTACATCAAAAAAAAACCCTGTCTGGTTTACGTTAACAGGTTCGCTAGACGCATACTTTTGCAGCGCTATATTAAATTCGCTGCCATAAACCGCTTGATAAACCCCAGCATACTGGCGTAGCGCTAACCATTCATTTTCGGTAGGTAAGCGAATAAGCTCACCAGTTTGCTCACTTTTATAATTACAAAAGGCTTTTGCCTCGTGGTAATTAACATCTACCGGCCAGTCTAGTGGAAGTGGATGTTCTTCAAGCATACTTCGATACTTATACCCATCACCCTGTTTAATCCAAAACACTGGGTGCTGGGCTTGGGTGTACTCACGCCACTTATTGCCTTCACCTTCCCAGTACTTTGCGTTTTCATACCCACCTGCTTTGACGAAAGTTAGGAACTCACCGTTACTTACAAGGAATTGTGACGCACTAAATTCACTTACTGACTCCTGTTGAAGGCCGTATTCATTGTCCCAGCCATAGTATTCACTATCCCAAGGTTTATCATTCACAACGTGTTGTGCAGAGACGGGAACAAGTGTATTACTTTCTAATTCCTCTACATTTGTTTTGAAATCGGTACACACAGGCCAATCAGAATGGGGACGCACCGAGGTGATGGGTAACTGTCTTATCAGTACAGAAGAGGTTTCTAAGTGGATCCGTTCATGTTCTATACCCATAATTACGGGCCACATAGGGCTTTCCCAATCAATAGGCATACTGAACGGCATAGTATCAATGAGATCGCAAACTAAGATGCGTACTTGATTTCGATATTGACGCACCTCTTCAACCTGTGGCCAATCGTAATTTTCATCGTTTAAGTCATCCCAACTCATTTCGTCCACACCTATGGCGAACAAAGACTCGAACTTAGGGTTTATCCGCTCATTAATGGCCTTTGACAACACAAGTTTGTTGATGAAAAACGTTGCAGTATGGCCGAAATAAAAAATCAGAGGGTGACGAAGTTTTTCAGGGCGTTGATAGAATACCTCGTCGCTTTTAAGACAGGAAAAAAGTGACTCATAGGTATTAAAAGAATCGAGGAAATGATTTTTTATTTCCTCTCTTTTTTGCTCGACTGATCCTTCCCTAAGATTTAGCGTGGGCAAAGCCTGCATAATGTCCTCTCATATTATTTTTATGTACTACCAACTGCACAATAATAGTATTGCATTAAAAGAAGCAGGAATACCCCAATAAAGCAGCGTTAATTCAGTTGATTGTTACTCTATTTATTTGTAGCAGCTTTTTGTGAACAAAGCGCGACACATAGAGATTTTTTGTGGAATGTTCTCTCATTACAAAATAGAGACCACTTGAGATCATAAAAAATTTCAGCGTACACCTCGCCTAACCCAATTGACGCGGTGTCCAGTCGATTTATCTTGAAGCAAAATAAAACGCAACGGGGGGAGCTTAACTTCACTTTTTAGAGGCTTAATTGAATCCATAAAAAAACCCGCAACATGTGCGGGTTTTTCGTGCTTGATGGATGATGTC
>NZ_CACSIG010000001.1:0-19348 GCF_902705815.1 Alteromonas infernus | reverse complement strand
CTACCAATGTACTGCTGAACAAATAATGTTCAAAGATCAACAGCCTCTAGGCAAACTTAAAGACAGCGGCACCCAAATAGTTTTCGACATGAACCATCGGCCAGCGTTGTGGAAAGGCAGAAACGATGCAAAAGCCTTATATGAAAAAGCGTTTGAAGTTGCAGATATCGCTTTACCAGGGCTTGAAGATTTTAACTTCTTATACGGGTTTGAATCAGTAGAGGAAATTGTTTCGTTTTTAGCCCCGTTTTCTTTCAAGCTGCTAGTTATTAAAAACGGAAGTCGCGCGGTAACACTGGTGGATGCCGAGGGGGAAGTCTCTGAAGTGGGATTGACGCCTGTCAAAAACGTCGTAGATACAACATCAGCAGGGGACGCTTTTAACGGTGTTTTCCTAGGTGCTTACCTCTCGGGCGAAAAACCAGAAAGCTGTGTTAAAAAAGCCGTCCAGTGTGCAGGCTTCGTCATTCAACATCCCGGGGCTATAGTGGATAAAGCATCCTACTCTGATTTAGTTTCATCCTTTTCCCCTTCGCTCGCTTAGCCCTGGAACGCGTTAACTAAAAAATTCAGGCCGAGATGGCCCGCTCAATATCAAGAGACGATACATGAAAAAGATATCAGAAGTTATGGGCAAGCAACAATTGCTTCCTATCATTCAAGCAGATAATGAAGCTGACGGCGTGGCGATCGCTCGCGCAATGTCAGAAGCGGGACTGACGACCGTAGAAGTGGTTTTGCGCACAGAGCACTCTGCGAAATGTATTAGCGCTATTAAAGCGGCGTTGCCGCACATGATTGTTAGTGCTGGTACCGTCATTGATAAAGCATCACTTGATGCCGCGATAAATGCCGGGGCAGACTTTATTGTTACACCAGCGGTAACTGAACGTTTGCTTACCATGCTAGTAGCATCGGGGTTACCTGTGCTTCCTGGTGTGTCAAACGTGTCTGATATTGTACTGGCAAGAGAACATGGCTTTAGAGAAATGAAATTGTTTCCAGCGTCACTATCTGGCGGCGCGGCTTTTCTAAAAGCCGTAGGAGGTTTGTTTAAAGACACACGATTCTGCCCAACCGGTGGAGTATCGCCCGACAACTTTAATGATTACCTTGCATTAAATAACGTATTTGCTGCAGGTGGTACCTGGGTTGCTAAACCGCAATGGGTTGCAGATAAGCAATGGGACCTTATTACACAGGCGTGCCTACAGGTTTAATAGGTAAAAGACAGAATAAAATAAAGCACGAAAAAGAGCCGGCATCGTTGCCGGCTCTTTTGTCTAAAGTCTCTATTGTCGATTTAGCAAACTACCACTATCATTTACTGATATGCCAGTTACGCTCTATCATTACAGTACGAAAGCCCTCTTATTGGCTGTTTAGAAGTTAATACAATGTCCTTAAACAAATCGTTACTAGCCGTGATGGCCACAGTCGCATGCTTATTCTCGTTAGAGGGAATGGGTGGCACTGACAAACTCGAACTTTCGGGCTTTGCCAGGGCGGTAGGTGGGAAGTTAGATACAAATCTTGCCACCTATGAAGGTTACGATAGTGGCGTCAGTTTTTCTGAAAAATCGCTTATTGCTGTACAAGCTGACTATGGGTTTTCATCAACGTTATCAGCTTCCGTTCAGTTTTTACTTCATACAGACCAAGACCGAAAGTCTGGCGTCGAATGGTTATATCTTACCTATGCCCCAGTCGAAGACTGGCAGTTTAACGTTGGTCGTTTACGAACCCCTTTTCTGAAGTATTCTGATGTTATTGACGTAGGGTTTGCATACCCTTGGATAAATGCCCCACAGCAGTTGTATAGCAGCTACATGTTTTCTCAGTACGAAGGGGTTAGTTCCCGCTATCGTGCAACGTTTGGCGACGCTGTGGTCGATTTTGAAGCGTATTATGGAGGCTATAAAGATAATCTCATCTCAAGTGGTATTGATGTTGAAGTTGAAGTAGATGAACTCTATGGCGGCGTCATAGAAGTGAATTACGGTGGTTTTCAATTGAGAACCGCGACAATCAAAGGTCCGAAGGTAGAAACATCAATAGATGAAATTGCGCCTCTCATTCAAGGGCTGAAAGCGGCAGGTTTTGACGATATCTCAGAGCGATTTGAAATCAATGACAGTGCTAGTGCTTTTCTTCTTGGCGCGAGCTATGACACGCTAAACTGGTACTTAAGCGGGGAATGGATGAAAGTATCATCTGATATCGACGTTCTGGCTAACTTAGAAAGCTTCTATGTTTCGTACGGTTATTACTGTGAAAGCGTGTTATTTCATATCACTTATGCCGCTTCAAATCAGTCAATTAATACCGTTGAGAATACGATACCCGTAGGTGTCACACCCGCGCTCGACCAGCTTTATTATGCGGTTGAGGAGTTAAATAGTTACTTTCCAACCGACGATCTCGATACGTGGACGCTCGGCGCAAGATGGGACGTAAAGACAAATGTTGCGCTTAAGGCTGAAGTCTCCTTTCTAGATGGCAAAGAAGGGAAAACCTCTTTTTTTGTAGTTGATGACCAGCGCTTTGATAGAAACGCAACGCTTTACCAAGTAGCACTCGAGTGGGTATTTTAATGTTTAGATACACGCTAATAGTGCTTTTGTTACTAGGGGCTCGCGCCGCAATTGCCCAAGACAATATTTGGGTTGTGGCTAATGTTTCAGAAAGTAGCTTAGCGTTTACTAAAGCAGATGTAAGAACGCTTTTTATGAATAATAGTTATACACAGGGTATGGGCTTACATCCGGTTGCTATGGCGCCCGGTAACCGGTCACGCTCCATTTTTAATGCCAAGATTATTACTCTGCCTGAATCTCGCATTCAATCTTATTGGGCACAAATGCGTTTTAGCGGTCGTATGACCCCACCGAAAGAGTTCGGTACGTTGGAAGCAATGCTAGCATATATTGCTAACAACAAAGGTGCCGTGGGGTATGTACCTGCTGAAACTGAATTGCCTGAACACCTAACTGTGATATACAAAAGCCTTTAATAAGCCTCATACAACGAAAGCGCCTTGCTTATAAGGCGCGCCTTCGTGAAGTAGCTAAAACGTCTTCAAGGGGAGTGGGTTTACTGTAAAGAAACCCTTGAAGCGCATGACACCCATTTCGAAGTAAAAATGCCGCCTGCTCTCGGGTTTCTACGCCTTCCGCACAGACCGAGAAGTTTAAGCTTTTTGCCATTTTTATAATGGTTTTTGTGATGAGTTCTGATTGCTCAGAAATGCCAATGTTGTTGACGAAGCTTCTGTCTATCTTCAATGTGTCGATATCAAACTTGGTCAAGTAGCTTAGCGATGAGTAACCGGTACCGAAGTCATCCAACGCAAGCTGACAACCATAATGCTTAATCGATTCGAAAAAGCTATTAGCCACGTTGAAGTTATTCATATACGCGGTTTCGGTAATCTCAATCTCAAGGTTTTTTGCCGGTAGCTTGTTTTCTCTCATTCCCTTCAATATAAATTGGGTTAAGCGTTCGCTATTTAAGTCTTGTGGACTCAAGTTTATCGATATAATAATTTGCGAACCGAAGGACTTGATTAAGCGGGGGGCTTCAATTTCCAATCGCTTTATAATCCACATACTAATTAATGAAATCTTGTCGGTTTGCTCTGCAATAGGAATGAATTCTGCGGGCGACACGTGACCGAGTACATCATCATGCCAACGCAAAAGTGTTTCGAACCCTATGATATTTTGTTCAGCGTCGACTTTTGCTTGATAAGCCAGATAAAACGCATCATTTTCTAATGCACTAGATAGACGGGTTGAGATGAGTACTTTCCGTTTAGTGTCGGCAAGCATTTCCTCGTTGAACCACATAAATCTCGCCTTACCACTGCCCTTGGCTTTGTACATTGCCACGTCGGCGTTGGTAATGAGGCTTGAAAGCTCATAGTTACAGTCACTGGCGAGGGCAAGCCCAACACTTACGCCTGAGTCTAATCGCAAGGTGTTAAAAATATGGGTACGAGACACTGCGACTACAAGCTTGGCAGCCATATCTTCTAGCGTCTTTGGGTCACCTATATCTGGTGCTATTATAATAAACTCATCGCCCCCCAAGCGACCTAGCGTATAGGCTTCGTCAAGCAGCTTGCTCATGATCACGCTTATATGTAATAAAAATTTATCGCCGGTATCATGGCCGAATGAGTCATTAATAGACTTAAAGCCATCAATATCCACAAAAAGAAGGCCAAGTTCACTACGGTTCGTTCGCGCCTTAGTCAGTTCACTAGACAGGATTTTCATTAAAAATTGTCGATTAGGTAAACCGGTGAGCGCGTCGAAATTGGCAAGGCGTTCCATCTGTGACTGCTGCTTTTCTAGCAATGCATTCTTTTGCTGATTGGCTTCAGATTCGGCCTGTATGTTGCCCATCATATTGTTAAAAGCGCGAGAAAGGGCAAGGGTTTCTACTCTCTCCGTTTCTTCTACTTTTACATCGTAATTTTTATCATCAACCACACTATCCATGGTTTTAATAAGGGTATTGAGAGGTCTGAACACCTTGCGTTGGGCTCTTACCGAGACAAGAAGAGAGAGGCAAATAAGAAAAACAACGGAAGGGGCAACTAAGGTGATATAGCGTTCTCGACTATCTCTTATGGCCTCTTGGAGATTGAAAATTAGGATAAACTTTCCAAGCGGGTATATGGGTTCACCTATTGTTTTCACCATTACCACTTTGTTATTAATGTGGTGTAGACCCAGTGCGAGGGCGGTGATCGAATTGACGTCTTCTAGCGCATTAGAGGCCTTTGATGATGTATCTATTTTAAAAATCTGGCTACCGTCTACGTTACTTTCAAATGCGTTAGGTTTAGCTCGCGCCTTCAAACCCGCTTGCCCGATGTAAACGTTCAATAACTCCCCTTGGCTATTGAAAATGTAAGCCGTTTCCGCATACTCATACTCATCTAGCCTAAGCAATACTTCAGTTTGATTAAAGCTGCCTGCAGGCTCATTGATATAATCAATAAGATCAACCGAGATATTTTCACCAATGGCATTAACTTCGGTAGATACAAATTCAATGTAGAGTTTTTCATAAACGTAAATTGATAAGGTAATGATCAACGCGCTAATAATCGCGATTGATGTGACAGTGTTGAAAGAAATTTGAGAACGAAGACTTTTCAAGAAAAAAACTCTAGTTGTCGTTGATACCGGAGGAAAGCGTGCATTGAGAGAACGTCAATCAGCAAAATTTAAAACATCTCCAATACCCATTGAGTATAGACGTTTTATCTTTTTTTCTTGTGTAATTCATCAGCAATTAGTCTAAAAAAGGCCGTAATACGATGCACTCGCAGGTGATAGATTTCTTTTTACACTTTTTTAGTAAAAGCGACGTTTTAAACAAATAGCTTTCTTTAACAAAAACAATGATTGGTAGAGTTGAACAAAAAATGCGCTGGTGGCGTGGGGCGTTTAGTGGTAGACTCCGCGCGCAATTTGTAAGAGTAAATACATACGTTCTTTTCTTGATTTCAAACACCAGTAAGCCAAGTTGGCGATGGCGTATCTCTTTAGGTTTCCCCAGTAATCTATAACCCCCGCGGTTAGCAATAAAGCACTAGCGCTTATACCTTGCGGTAGGCAACTTTTATTAAAATACCCATGACAGGAGTTTATTAATGTCATTTACCCAATTAGGGCTCGCTGAACCTTTGTTGAAAGCTATTGAAAAACGTGGGTTTAGCACACCATCACCTATCCAAGAAAAGGCAATTCCAGAAGTATTGGAAGGGAAGGATGTGCTAGCAGCGGCGCAAACGGGAACCGGGAAAACGGCGGGTTTCGGTCTTCCAATTCTACAAAGATTGATGTCGGGTCCAAAGGTGTCTGCAAATAACGTTAGGGCGCTTATTTTGACGCCAACTCGTGAATTAGCTGCCCAAGTTGAAGAAAGTATTTGCGCATTTAGCGAGTTTTTACCGTTAAAAACAGCCGTCGTATTTGGTGGTGTAGGCATTAACCCTCAAATGATAAAGTTACGCAAAGGCGTAGATGTACTTATCGCAACACCAGGCAGGTTGTTAGATTTATATCAGCAAAACGCGGTGAAGTTTTCTCAACTTGAAGTTTTGGTATTAGATGAAGCCGACAGAATGTTAGATATGGGCTTTATTCACGATATTAAGAGAGTGCTTAAACTGTTGCCTGAAGACCGTCAAAGCTTACTTTTCTCAGCCACCTTTTCTGACGAAATAACCACGCTGGCCAAAACCATTACACGCAATCCGGTAAGTATTTCAACCGCGCCGGCTAACACTACCGTCGATGCTGTAGAGCAGCATCTAGTGACCATTGATAAATCGAAAAAAACCCACTGCGCTTATTTGTTTGATAAAACAACAAAAGTGGGAACAGGTACTCGTATTTAGCCGCACAAAACACGGCGCCAACCGCATTGCAGAAAAGTTGACTCGGTCAAAAATTCCTAGTGCAGCTATACATGGTAATAAAAGCCAAGGGGCGAGAACAAAAGCCCTCGCTGATTTCAAAAATGGTGATATAAAAGTACTGGTTGCCACCGATATTGCGGCCCGTGGTATTGATATCAGTGAATTACCTATTGTGGTAAATCTTGATTTGCCAAATACGGCAGCTGACTACGTACATAGAATAGGCCGTACTGGACGTGCTGGTGCCAGCGGCCAAGCTTGGTCATTTGTTAGCGCCGAAGAGCTACAGAATCTTAAAGATATAGAGACACTTATTCAAAAATTGCTTCCTCGTGAAACGCTAGAAGGGTTTGAGCCTCAGCAAGTTGTACCGCCTACAACGCTATCTAAACCGAAAAAGCCCAAGAAAGCGAAAAAGCCGAAAGCCCCCCAAGGTGAAGGTAGCAGCCAGAGTGAAAAAGGCGCGCAAAGTAAAAGAAATGGGCAAAGTACAAATAACAGAAGCGGAAACGGTGGTAATCGCTCAAGTAAATCCAATGGACGAGGAAATACGAGTGGTAAACCTGTTAGGCAAAGAAATACTGGCTCTGAGGGCAATGGTACTCGTCGCCCATCAAAGCGCCGAAGCAGTAACGGGTCAAACCAAAGCAGTGCATCGAGTGCTAAGGCTTAAATAGACGAAACTAGCGGGGCTTAGTGTTGTACGAAGGCCTCGCAGCACTGCCGTTCTTTTGGGAGCAGGCAGCGTTAGTTTCGCTCCCAAGAGAAAGGATGGTAATGGCGAAGTGCTGGTTTAGTATTAACGCCGTTACCGCCTTCAGGATCTAGCGTTATTTCAGTTCGTTTTACTAAGACTTTTTGTAGTTCTGTACGAAACTTCTTCGTTTCTTTCCATAGTGAATTCAACCCGTCAGGCGTATTACCCGCTAAATCCTGCGCTAGCAGCGGGCCTAATGTATCATACGCAGCTTGAAGCCTCGCCGCTTGCTTTTTATTGTACGCACGTTCTTCTTCTGTTGCTTTCCAATGGATTAACTTCGCTTTTTGCGATGTTGTCATAGCTGGAAAGCGTGAGAAATACGCCATGTATTCTGCCAAAGGAATACTATCAGCGCGCCCCCAAATATCCATAGATGCTCTGTTTAATAAGGCGCCTGACTGGGGCTCAATAACCATAACGGTAGGCGTGGCGTAGTAAATTGGATAATCAAACCGCTCGGTAATATTTCTTCTGTCTTCTAGCGTTCCTACATCAACAAATACGGTTTCGTAATGGGCACGTAAGATAAGATCCATCTCTTTAGTTGAAAAGCGCTCAGCTAAGCCAGTGCTGTCGTGGCACCACTGTGCACCAAGCACAACTAATAGTAGTTTGTCTTGCTTAACTGCCCTTTGTTGAGCGCTCACAACATCTTGATAGGGCGAAGGAGAAGATATGTATGCATAAGGGGTTGTATCTTGCGTACTCACACAACCACCAAGTATAAAAAATGAAGCAATAACGATAAGCTGCCTCGAATTGGGTTTAATAAGGCCAGCTAAGCGGGTTAAAAAGCAGAAATTAACAAAAGGTATTTTATGCATAAGACTGTCAAAATATGTGTGAAATCAACGACAATGTAGCACAAAAGGAGGCAGAAAAGCGGTAATTAACCGTATCGGATTACCGCTTTGTCAGAAACGCTATGGCGTGACAGGAATTAACTTCATGTTGATGTTGCCAATGCCCTCAAAGCTTACCGTAGCGCTAGCCCCGGCAACGGTGTCGTGAACACCGGTGATAGCACCAGAACAAATCATACAACCTTTAGGTAGCGTAATGTTGCGTGCCGCAGCTTGATCAATTAAATATGCCACGGCAGCCATAGGGCCACGCAATACGTTGTTAGAAGGGGCAGAGTTAATATGTTCATTGTTGATAAATACAGAAGTCTGTATGTTCTCAATCACTGAATCCCATTGCTCGATAGGTGCGCCAACGACCATCCCTTGGTTAACCCCAAAATCGCTGATGATTGCAGTAGGTCCATAGCTATTTAAGTCTATTACCGGGCTTGAGGCTATTTCAACGCCGGCATAGACTGCGTTAATTAAGTGTTTAAGTGGCCCCTTAGTATCAATTGAACCTGGAGTAATTTCTTTTCCTAACTCGAATACTAGCTCAGCTTCAACAGCAACCATGCCGCCCGCGTATACTTCTAGTTCAACGAACTCATCATCGTTATGAGGGCGCCCAATGAAATGAGTGACCTTCTTAAAAACAGGGCCCATTAATCGCTCGCCACCCATTTGCTCACGTGATTCACCGAAGCGCCTAGAATAAGGCAGCTTACACACAGCGCGATGATATAAAATTGATGTTCAAGCGGAGACAAATCGCTTTGAATTGCCACAACAAAGGCGGTTACCCCCACTAATAAGCAGGATAAAGCGCTGCCCGTAACTGCATAGCGATAGGATAGGAACAACGCGGGGAATACAGCAAGGTATTTTACTTGGTAGCTAATATTCGTCCCGTGGCTATAGGCATAGCTACTTAGTAACAGCAAGAATAGCCAAGCGCCAATTATCCAATACAGGGTGGTGTTGACCCGGTGTAAGTGCTCACGATCGTATAATACAAAGAGAAGAGGGCACAGTACGATGAGGCCGACAAAGTCACCTAATGAGAAATCAAAAAGTAGGGGAAAAAACACCGTGATATCAGTTTGAAGCTCTATCGCCCTTCTTCCAATAAAGACGGCCCCAAGTACAACACTAATAATTAAACCGACCCCGAGTGTGGCAAGCGTGCTGTTTATGTTGCTGATATAAGGTGCTTTAAAACAGCGTCTGAAGATATAAACGCTAGTACAAAGTAAAGCGGGTGATAGGAGTAAATGAACAAGATACCACCCTAAGCTACCGCTTAAAAATGCGGTGTTATCGAGTATTCCACCAGGGTGAAATAAAACAAAGTGAGTGAGTTTTTCTGAAAAAAGCAGCATAGGCCAGCTTCGTAAGGGAAGTAGCATAAACGCAGCAAAGCGGACGCCTGCGGGCAAATACCAGCTTACCGTACTGGCAATTATTTCGAACTGGGTGCTGATTAGCCATACGCTGTGAAATAGGGCGGTGTACATCAACCCCATGAACAAAAACGAAGTGTTTATGTACGGTTTCAAACTCATCAAATGGTTTTGACTAATGCATCGTCATTAATGACATCGTAAACATCAAGGTAACCTATTTCCAATGCAATTCTTAGCAATCCGAACTGAGAGGTTACGTTTAGCTTTTTATAAATATTCGTTCTGTGAACCATGACCGTTTTGGGGGCGGTATCGATGTGGTAGGCAATTTGTTTGGGCTGAAACCCTTTTGCCAAAAGTAGAAAAATTTCTTTTTCTCTATCGGTGAGGAGCGAGGTTAAGCACTTGTCTCCAAATGCTAATTTCTTGCTAATATCAGAGCTTAAGTAGTTTTCATCTCTTTCCAGCGACTCTAATGAGTTCATTAACTCTTTCGTCGCTGCGTTTTTCGTTACGTAGCCGTCGGCTCCAAGTTCGAGCGCTTTGCTGATATAGCCGACATGTTCGTACATGCTAAGCATTAAGCATTTTACAAAAGGCGCTTGCTGCTTAATCTTTACGAGGGTGTCGAAGCCACTTTCATTTACCAGTGAGATATCCAAAATGGCGACATCGACTTCATCAAACGATGCGTAGGAGGGAAGCGCCCCTATCGAATCTACCGCATAAACAACGTGCCAGCCATACTCTTGTTCAATGAGCGCTTTGATTCCGTCCCGTACTATCTCATGATCGTCAATGATCAGTATATTCATGAAAAATTCTTGCTGATACTTAATGCATCTAGTTTACGTTGAATTTGGCTTATAGTGAATAAGCCGATGGCTTAGGCGCGTTTGCCTTTTAATTAAGTAAGCGCACAAAAAAGCCGGCCCTTCCATGGGCCGGCAGTTGCTCAATATGGGGTTTAACCTATATTTTGATTAAACAATATTTGGCATATCTCGCTAAAACAGAAAACCTTAAAGGTTTACCGTCACTGGCGCAGAGCATGCTGATGTTTCGTCACATACCATATAAGTATATTCACCAGGTTGAACACCTCGACTTCTGTCGCGATAGCGGCCAGTGTTGCTCACTTCCTCAAGCAATTCACCGTTGCGATAAATCATAACAGTATCTGCCATCGAGCCGCTGTAAGATAAGTCAACTCTTAGTGAACCGAAACGAGACAGCATAGCGCGGTCAATTTCTGCAACAATGTTGCTATCAGAAACGGCTACAGTTTCAGTAGCGACATCTGTCTGCCCCTCTGAATCAGTTACCGTTAGCGTGACATCGTAAGCACCAGTCCCCGCATATACGTGGGTAGGGCTTTCTTCTGTTGATGTGGCGCCGTCACCAAAATCCCAGCTATAGCTAACAATATCGTCGTTAACGTCACTGCTGTTGTTAGTAAAGCTGACCGATAAGCCAGAAGCACCGTAAGTAAATGCTGCGTTTGGCGGTGTTGGCCCCACTTCTCCAATGCCAGTAACGACTAGGCTCCAATCGTTTACTGTTCCGTTATCGCCATTAAAGGTATCAAGTACGTTCAGTGTCCAATCGCCTGTAGCAACTTCGCCGTTAAATGCGTCGGTATCGTAGCTTTCAACAATGTCGTCAGTGCCGCCGCCTTGGTTTTGGCGCAGAACGGTAGTTGTACCTTGAGGAGAAGTAAGCGAAAGCACCAAGTCACCGCTATAGGTATGAGTAATATTTACCGAAGCCTGCATACCGAATACGGTTAAATCATCTGGTATGTTAATAACAAGGTCTACGCCCACATCATCCGGATCTTCTTCGTTAGGAAGGGTTGGAACGGGGTCGCCCGAGTAATCATAAGGGAAGTCATTGAGACCCTGAGGGTAAACATACAAGTTTGCCGACTTGGACTTTTCAATCTCGCCACTTACGCCGTTAACGGTAAAGCTGTACTGTCCCCACGGCGTGTCTTCAGCGGTTTCAACCATAAGTAATACAGTATCGCCAGGCATCGCAGTGTTAGCACTTAGGGAAGCAATGTCGCTCTCTTCAGCAAGAGATAGCTGAACTTCTTCCTCGTAGCCAGCAATAGAACCGACTTCGATGGTGAAGGTATAAGCTTCGCCTGCTTCAATCTCAGCAGAGCCCGGCGTAATACCGAGCTTAAAGCCTGGCGTAGGATCTGCTTCTTCAAGGGCATTTAGCACATTCAACCGGTTGCCCGACACTGTGCGCCCGTCAGCCCATAGGCTGGTTTCACCGGTTGCCATCAATAACTCTTTCATTTCTGAAGGCGTAAGCTCTGGGTTTAGCGACCATACTAACGCAGCGGCACCAGCAACGTGAGGCGTTGCCATCGACGTACCTGAGTAAGCCGCATAACTATCGCCTGGAATTGTTGATAAAATTGCCGAACCCGGCGCGGCAATATCTACGGTTTCAATGCCGTATGAATAGCCACTATCGCTATCGTTACGCGTGATACTGGCAACAGCCATCAAGCTGTTAGTCGTCGTCACATAATTAGACGGGTAGTTATCGACGTTGTCGTTGTTTGACCCTGCGTTACCCGCTGCAGCAACGAACAGTATGCCTGCCTGCCCAGAGACTTCAATGGCAGTTTCTAGCGCTTCACTATAGCCGCCGCCACCCCAGCTATTATTGGTCGCTTTAATGTTTATGCCGCGGTTTTCTTTTAAGTCGGTAAAGTAATCAATACACTCTATAGCCCCTGCTGTAGAGCCTGTGCCATCGGCGCCTAAGAATTTACACGCAGCAATTGATACGTCATGGTTTACGCCCACCACGCCGATACCGTTACCGCCTACAGCACCAATGGTACCTGCGACGTGTGTACCGTGAGAGTCGTCATCAATCGGATCGGTATCTCCGTTTGCAGTATCGATACCATATACATCGTCGATATATCCGTTACCGTCGTCATCAATGCCGTTTCCTGGTATTTCGCCTGGGTTCATCCATGCATTATCAGCGATATCTTCATGGGTGTAATCAACACCGGTATCTATTACGCCGATCACCACGTCACTGTCACCGGTGGTGATATCCCACGCTTCTGGCGCATCAATATCCACGTCGTCTGTACCGCCGGCTTGGCCTGTATTGTTTAACCCCCACAAGTCACCGTAAGACGGGTCGTTCGGCACAAGAGCTTTACGGTACAGGTAATTTGGCTCTGCAATTTTAACGGCAGGGTTTTTCTTTAGTGTTTCAATAGCATCTTTAACTGATTTACCGCGAAGCTGGAGCTTAGCGATACGACCATTTAGAAGGTTCGAAAAGCGATCGTCAATTTCATCTCTATTGGCGTCGCTAATTCGAGCACCCACCGATGAACGGGCACGCATTTTTTCCGCTTTGCTTACATTCTCTTTGTAAACCACGATGACGCTATCATCGAAGATTTCGGCTGTTGCGGCATGTGCATGACTAGACGTCATTAGCGGAAGTAGGGCTAATGACAATGCTGAAAGGCCTGTTTTAAAAGGCTTTGTTTTCATAATTAGATTCCATAATTAGCAATAGTGCTGTTATCACGAAATCTTCTCGCTCGGTCTGATATAACTAACGGTTAAAACATATAACGCAAATTCACGAAGCTGCCACCTTTATCGTAAAAAATTGTATAAAAATACAACTTAACCACTAGGTAAACACGGTGGAAAAGATGAAAACTAGTACTTAACTATTAACTCCGCGTCACTCTTTTATGTGTTTCTTTCGAGTGAAAAACTCGAGTATATTTTTTCAACAACAAAAAGATAATTGTCTGGTCTTACCAATGGCGAAGATTGCTCATCGCCTCAGTGTGAAACTAGTACTATGGTATGACCTTTAATCGTTAAGACGCTGATTCGGCGAGTAGGACGTGTTTTGTACCTGTAATAAATACAACTTATTGGTGATAGATTCTAGCTGTTTTAAGGAGTGTTATAGAGGGGTCACCTTTGTTGTTAATCAAGGAAGTAGTCGTTCTCATGGACAAGAAGTTAGAGGTTAAAAAGCGCCAACTTGCTAAGAGTGTAGCGACCTTCAAGCGCGCAATATTCTTTGCTTTTATGGGGTGTAGTCTTCTAACCGTAAACCTTCCAACACATGCTCAACAGTCCGATTTATCAACAAGCTCCGACATGGTGGAATCTTCTCTTTCAATGAGTCTGAATGCCCAAGCTATTACGATAGATGATGAAACGGTCTTCATCTCTGTCAGCCAGTTTGGGTTAAATAACATAACTAACATCATTCAAAGCGGTAACGGCGCAAACCTATCAAATGTTGTTCAAAATGGCAGTAATAATGAAGCGATAATCACCCAACTTGGTGAGGGAAATGTCGTGAATTTATTGCAGCAAAACAACAACAATTACTTCGAGATTATCCAAGATGGGTTTGACAATGTTGCCAATGTTAATCAACTGGGTGAGCAGTCTTTTACTGTTTATCAGATAGGGAACGAAATGGTAATTAACATCACGCAATACAAAGAATGATGCAATTGCCATAGGGAGACGAACGTGAAAATGAAAAAAACAAAAATAGCGAGTGCATTGCTTTTAGTAGCAGCGACAGGGTGGGCGTCAGCTCAGGAAGTTCCAGCGAGCAAATCAGTCGACTTTAATGCTTCAGCGGATTTCATTGCTGCAGCAGAAGGTAATGAGATTACGCTAACCCAAACGGCGCCAGAAGGGAACGAAGTAGGTAATGAATCAGTTCTAAGCCAAGAAGGTGACCTTAACGCTATTGTGGTTGAGGTAATCGGTGATGCCAACGAAGTGCTTGCATCGCAAATGCAATCGGGTAACACCTTTTTTGCAAGCGTTACTGGTAACGGAAACTTCTTGGAGTCTGAGCAAGACAGTTTAGACAGCACGGCAGAGTTCGTTGTCGAGGGCGATGATAACCTAGTTTCACTTGTTCAATTAGGCGACGGCGGCCCCATTGGCTTTATCTTCAACCGCTCTATAAACAGCATAGCGGGGAGCGGTAACACATTATCTGTGTATCAAGGTGATGGTGGTAACTGGGCTAACAATGCGATTGCAGGAAACGATAACACTGTCTTTGTAGATCAAAGTGGCGACTGGCACGAATCGTATGTTCGCGAGTTAAGCGGTGATGCGAACGTTATCGATGTTATTCAAGACGGCTATTACAACGTGTCTGATTTAACCGTTATCGGCTCAGAAAACGAAGTTGAAATTGACCAAGATGGCGACCAGAACGCTGTGGGTTGGAGCATGGTTGGCGACGGTAATGTGCTAGAGTTTGAACAAGATGGAGATGGCAACGAGATTACCACAGGAGTATTTGAAGGCTCTGGCAATGAAGTTAATATCGATCAAATCGGTGACGTTAACTTAGCTACCGTAGAAACTATCGGCGGACAAGCGAATACGTTCGAAATTAACCAAGTGGGCGAAGGCAACACGGCTTATGCTGGCGTAATTGGCTTATTCAACGAGTTTGATTTAACTCAGGTAGGTGATGCCAATGAAATCAGCACAGTTAATTTCGATGGCCTGTTTAACACCGTTGAAATTGAGCAAGATGGCGATGCCAACTTGGCGTTAGCACAAGCTGGTATTGGTGATGCAACTTACTACGCTGATGGCAACATCATTGAAATGTCTCAAGAGGGTGTTGAAAATACGGCATCAGTTGAGTTGGCAAGCAACGTTACATCAAGCTACAACGAAATTATGGTTTCGCAAACGGGCGAGCTTAACTTACTAGACCTATTGGTTAACGGTGACGACAATATTGTTAGTGTTATGCAAGAAGGCGTAGGAAACTGGGTAACAGACGACGCGGGTGGTCAGTTCGTTATTTCTGGTGATATGAATACATTTGAAGTTACGCAAATGGGTAACGACAACCTAGTAACAGGTAGTATCACTGGCAATGGCGGCACAGTAAGTGTTACGCAGGTTGGTGACTACAACGTAGCTACCGTTGTTCAGATGTAAACCTACAGATGTAAAAGTGAGTAGCCGGGCGTTTGCCCGGCTATATTCAGTAAAATGAAGTACTTGTATTGTTTCTCTCTTATCACACTGCTTTTTAGTGTGTTCTTTTCTCCGATTCACGCAGAAGAAATTCGGCTAGGTGGACTGTTGCTCGATAACAGTATTAGCCGCCAAGGCCACGAATTTGCCTCTCGCATTAGCCAATACTGGCGAGAAGTCCCAGACAGTTCGGGTAAGAACCTTGTTGTTAAAGAAATTATTGTTCCACAAGCGGGTACTCTTCTTTCGGTGATTTACGACAATAGAGTGGTTTATCAAACGTACATGGGGCGCAGACAAGTACCGTTAGATGAGAAAGTTCAGCAGGCTATCGTTTTAGTATTAGACGCTGTCGCGAACGCAAGTATAGATAGTAGAAGCCCAGATTTAGCAGGGGATGAATGGTAATGAAGAAAAGGACGTTAATCACCGCATTAATAACCTTGGGGGCTGTATTTCAGTTCAGTGCCTTTGCGACAGAGTTGGTCTATGAGCCTATTAACCCATCGTTTGGTGGCAACCCACTTAATGGGTCATTTTTACTTAGCAAAGCTAATTCACAGAATGCGCATAGCGCACCGCTAAGTGAGCGCTCTTATGATGAACGCCTACAAGAGTCTCTTGAGCGTGCGTACATTAATCGTATTGTTCGCGAAATTACTGACATCGCCTTTGGCGAGCAGGAATATGACGAAGATGGAAATCCCATAGATAGCATATTTAACCAAGACAGCATATTCGTCAGTGGTGATTTTCAGGTAGAGCTGATTACCAGTAACCCTGATAGCATTGTAGTGAATATTACTAACCTGCTAACAGGTGAAGTTACGGTTGTCGAAATTCCACGGTTTGGGTAGGGAAACACATGAGAAGTACCGTATTTTTATTATTGGCTATAGCACTTTCTGGCTGCCAATCAATTACCAACACGCTGCCGCCAGATACGACTGCGGCAGGGATCATTGAAGACAGCGAAACCCTATCGGAAGTAAAAAGCTTACCCGCACCTATGGGGCAAATCCCCGTTTCGGTTTATGCGTTCAGAGACCAGACAGGCCAGTACAAACCCAGTACGGGGGCCAGTTCTTTTTCTACCGCTGTAACGCAAGGTGCTACGTCGATTCTTGTTCAAACCTTGAGTGAAACATCGTGGTTCTTACCTGTAGAACGTGAAGGTTTACAAAATATTCTTACCGAGCGAAAAATTATTCGTGCAGATGAAAACAACGGTAGTGATTTGCCCCCGCTTACTACGGCTAGAATCATTATTGAAGGCGGTATAATCAGCTACGATACGAACATTCGTACAGGGGGCGCTGGCGTGGAATATTTTGGCATTGGCGCAAGTGAACTATTCCGTGAAGATCAAATCTCCATTTATATGCGGGCGGTTGATGTAAGAACAGGGCAAGTCTTAGTGTCGGTTTCTACCTCTAAAAAAGTCTTGAGCCAAGAAGTAAGAGCTGGGCTCTTTAGGTATGTATCGCTAAAGCGCCTGCTTGAAGCTGAGACAGGGTATACTACCAATGAGCCTATGTTCGAGTGCGTTAAGCAAAGTATAGAAAAAGCGGTGACCGAATTGGTACTGCAGGGCATGGAAAAGGGCGTATGGCGCGCTAAAGCGTAGGCGCCACACGCACGTAAGGAGAGTACTTAATAACTTACTTGCTGTGGCTGACTAAACTGATGGTCGAACCACTTAATGAGCTCTACGCGGTTGCGGCAGTCAGTTTTCCTGAAAATGCTGTACACATGAGTTTTCACCGTATTGACGCTGATGTGTAAACAATCCGCAATCTCTTGATTTTGCGCGCCATCTGCAATTTTGCGCGTAATGGCTAGCTCTCGTTTGGTTAGGACTGTAGTTGACGATTGAAGCGCAGCAACCGGCTTAGTTTTTGGCACTAAATTGGCATCAATATAACGGCTCATAATTTCGCGACTAAACCATTTGTTACCTGCCTGAACCTGCTGAACACCTCTAACTAACAACTCTAAACTATCTTCGATATGAAAAACCCCATTGATGCCGTGCTGAAGTGCCGCGTAATGAAAATCGATGTCGGCTTGTGGAACATTGAAAATAACTTTATTCAAATCGGGATAATCATTAACAACGGGCAAGTTGAGCATGGCGATTGAGTCGCAATACTGGGCATCTATAAAGAAGGTATAGGTATTGTTTAAAACGCTACGTGGTGGGTGTATAGCACCACTGGTAACGCTGAATCCACACGACGGTAAAATACTAAGGAATCGTTCATAAGCTTCGTCCCTTCTTGTATTTTCGCCGTAACTATTTCTTGTTAGTACGAACGCGTGATTTGACATGAAAGCTCCTTTTCGTGATTGTCAACCTTACGAACTATACAAGGTCTTTACAATACTCCACTAGCCTTACTTGACCGTCCAAAGCGTAACAAAATGTTACAGTGAAAAAGACCTGTAGACTTGGCTTAAAAGCCTCATGGCTTAACTCTTTGAATCTCATGCCATACCTGGTGTCTATCGACTTTATCAACACCAAACAGTTAAGCGTTTGAAATAAATAAAGTAGCCGAAAAATGCCATGGAAATTAGCCGGCGTAATAGCAGTAATGACATCTGCATAATGCATTAAATATAAGTAAATTATCTCTAGAAAAAGCGCTCGCCCCCTTTGTTAAAATTGGCGTTAGTGTATAGTTCATCACCACATTATTTCTTCCCATTTGAAACATAGAGAGAGCCATGACCGTAAATGTTGACACTCAGTCTTTGATTGCATCTATGCGAGATGTAGTAGGGCAAGCCTATTTGTTAACTGATCAAGCGAAAAAGCAACCGTACACCAAAGGGTTTCGCTTTGGTGCTGGTGAGGCGCTTGCGGTCGTGCGACCCGGTACGCTTGTCGAAATTTGGCGAGTGCTCAAATTATGTGTCGAAGCCGACGTTGCAGTTATCATGCAGGCAGCTAATACCGGCCTAACCGGTGGTTCTACGCCAGATGGTAAAGACTATGACAGACCGCTGGTTATTATCAGCACCATGCGTATTGACGACATACAGCTAGTGGATAGCGGTAAGCAAATTGTAGGGTTAGCGGGCAGTACCCTTTTTGGACTAGAAGAAACGTTAGCGCCTTACGGGCGCGAGCCACACTCGGTGATTGGCTCATCATGCATTGGCGCATCTATTGTGGGCGGTATTTGTAATAACTCTGGCGGCGCATTGGTTAAACGGGGTCCAGCGTACACCGAACTTGCGCTTTTCGCGCAAATTGACGCCAACGGCGATTTATCTCTGGTTAACAACCTAGGTATTAACTTAGGGAGTGAACCGGAAGAGATATTGAATAACCTTGAGAACAAACGTTACAAAGAAGCTGACGTTCAGCACCCTGACGCTCGTGCATCAGACAACGAGTATGATGAACGAGTTCGAGACGTTGATTCAGAAACACCTTCTCGCTTCAATAATGACGGCAGAAGACTTCATGAAGCTTCAGGCTGTGCAGGTAAACTCGCGGTGTTTGCCGTGAGACTAGACACTTTCCCTATACCTGAAAAGAAACAGGTGTTTTATGTAGGGTCTAAAGATGCTGCGGTTTTCACTAAAGTGCGTCGCGACATACTTTCTACATTTAAAAACTTACCTGATTCAGGCGAATATCTGCACCGCGACTGCTATGACGTATCTAAAAAGTATGGCAAAGATATGTTTATCGTTATCAGTAAACTTGGCGCGAAATTTATTCCGAAGCTATTTGCTTTTAAACGCAAGTTCGATGCATTTACCGACAAACTTGGTTTTCTACCCAACAAAATGTCAGACCGTGTTATGCAATATATGAGCTACTTGTTCCCAAG